>CAYMHN010000162.1:0-7719 GCA_964390235.1 uncultured Candidatus Competibacteraceae bacterium | reverse complement strand
TGCGCACCTTGGGCGAATCCACCAGACCGTAGCCGCGCACCCACACCTCGTAGTCGGCCCGCGGCAGATCGGGCAGCAGATAACGCCCCTGATCGTCGGTGACCACGATCTTGATGAACCGGGTATCGAGATCGCGCGTCTCGGCGATCACCCACACCCCGGCCTCCGGACCCGCCGGGCCGGTCACCACGCCGGTGATGTAGTCGGGCTCGCCAGCGGCCTCTTGCGCCAGGGTCGGCAGCTGCACAGCGGTGTACAGGGCGATGCCCAGACCGGCCAGTGCGACCCGTTTCAAGCCGGACGCAATTCGCCCGTGGAGACCTTTTCGATGCATGATTTCCTCCCGATGATGTAGCGGTGACTAGTCTGATCACCCACAACACCGAGGAGTTCGGCCGCGTGGCGGGTTTGCGGCTGGAAGACTGGCAAGCGGGTGGACAAACCCGAGGCACCGCTTCAAGATGCATCGTGACCATTTTGCCCGGAAGGTCACGGAAAGTCATGAAAGCTCTGCTCCTCCTGGTATCGCATCTGATCGTCGGCGCCATCGGTTTCGCCGGAGGCATTTACGCGCTGCCGATCCTCATCGCCCCGCCGGCTCCTTCCGCAGCCGATGTCCAGGCCCATGCGGCCGCGGCCGAGTTCACCGGCCAATTCCGCCGCGATCTGCAAGGCAGTGACTTCCTGCACTGGGGCGAAGGCACCGTGTCCGTCAGTCCGACCGCCATCGCGCTCCAGGGCAAGCTGGCACCGGGTCCGGATTACAAGCTGTATCTATCGCCCGAGTTCGTCGAGACCAAGGCCGATTTCCTCCGGCTGAAATCCGACATGGTCCGCGTCGGCGACGTGAATACCTTCGACAACTTCATCCTGCCCGTGCTGGATACGATCGATCCCGGCGCGTTCAACACGGTCATCGTATGGTGTGAGGCTTTCGCTCAGTTCATCACGGCGGCGAAGTATCGGTAGGCAATTTCTGGATCGGCAGCCTTGTTACAGCAACTATGCCCGGTCAACCGATCCTCGGAGCCCAACGCCATGGCAACGAGCTTCAGACCCTACATTGCCTGATCGAGGAATTTCTCGCCGAGATCGGCAGTGAGTTGAAGAGTGAACTGCCGACCCTGTCACGCGAAGCCATCGGCCGGCGCATGAACATCATCGGCGGACCATCGGAAGCGCCCTTCCCCAAGAACGTCGGCCTGCTATTCTTCAACGACGAACCCTGGCGCTACTTCCCGGCCACCCAGATCGATGTCGTCTGGTTCCCGGAAGGCGCGGGCGGCGACCGCTTCGAGGAAAAGGTGTTCCGCGGACCGCTGGGTCGCATCACCCGTGACGCCATCGATTACATCCAGCGCAACTACCTCAAGGAAATCGTGATCAAGCACCCGGACCGGGCCGAAGCGGAACGGTTCTGGAACTTCCCCTATCTCGCGATCGAGGAAGCGGTGGTCAACGCCGTCTATCACCGTTCCTACGAGGAGCGCGAACCGGTCGAGGTACGCATCACCGCCGAAGATCTCACCGTGCTGAGCTTCCCCGGCCCCGACCGCTCGATCCGTATGGACGATCTGCGCGCCGGCCGGGCCGTCAGCCGGCGCTACCGCAACCGCTGCATCGGCGAATTCCTCAAGGAACTGGACCTGACCGAAGGGCGCTCGACCGGGATTCCGAAAATTCTTCGCGCCATGCAGGCCAACGGATCACCGGTACCGGAGTTCGATACCGACGAGGATCGCAGTTACTACCTGATCCGGCTGCCGGTGCATGAGGGGGCTGATCAGGCAGTGGCGGGGCAATCAGAGCGGGCAAAGGCAGAGTCAGGGCTAGAGTCAGGGCTAGAGTCAGGGCTAGAGTCAGAAACGTCAAAAAATGTACTATGGGCGCTCGCGAAGCAACCACTCGGACGCTCGGAGATCGCAGCAACCCTGGGTCACGACGGCATATCCGGCGCCGTGAATCGGGCTGTCAGGGAATTGATAGAAAAACACCTTATCGAATACACCATTCCTGACAAGCCCAACAGCCGCTTGCAGAAATATCGCCTGACGCCAACCGGACAAGCATATTTGGGCCGATTAGATGAGGTATAACCATGCTGCTGGATGAACTGCGCACCAAACGGGATGTGATCACGACGCTCGGCAACCAGTATGGCGCCCGACGCATCCGGGTTTTCGGTTCGGTCGCCAGAGGCGGGGAAGGCTCGGACAGCGATGTGGATTTTCTGGTGGAATTCCCTCGCGGGTACGATCTTTTCGCGCAACGCCTTCCCTTCACGTAACGCCTCGCCAGCGTGGTGGGTCGCCGTGTCGAAGTGATACTGGAACACGAACTCAATCGCCATATCCGCGACCATATTCTAAAGGAGGCCGTGGAGCTGTGAACAAACCCTGTCCGAAGCCACCCAACCGCTTGAGGGTTGCATTCGAGCCATGCTGGCCGATGAAGGAGAGACCAACTGATGTACACCGCCCCGATCATCTCCAGAGTCTGGAACTGCTGCACCACGCTTCAGGCCTTGGTGGCTTGACGAACCCGACCCGGGAGATTACTTTGTGTGCAGCATATAGCACATATATTCCGAGGCCTAATGTCCCAGCTCCATTTCTATGTCCCCGATGAGGTGGAGAAACAACTCCGTGACAAGGCGCAGGCGGCCAACCTCCCGCTGTCCCGGTTTCTCGCCGAGGTGGTGAAACGGGAAATCAGCCAGCCCGTTCGGTGGCCGGAAGGCTATTTCGAGCAGGTATTCGGGCAATGGCAGGGCGAACCGCTGATCCGAGCGCCGCAGGGCGGTTATGAACAGCGCCCGGACTTGGACTGATGGTCTTGCTGGACACCAATGTCTGCATCCATCTGCTGAATCAGGCCGACCCCTATATACAGCAGCAATTCCAGGAACGTTCTCCGGCCGGGATCGCCTTGTGCAGCGTCGTCAAGGCGGAGTTGCTGTATGGTGCCTACCGCAGCACACGGGTCGATGCCAATCTGCAAAAGCTCAAGCTGTTCTTTTCACCGTTGCGTAGCCTGACCTTCGATGACCGCTGCGCGCAGCACTATGCAAGGATACGCGCCGACCTGGCCGCCCAGGGCAAACCCATCGGTCCCAACGATCTGCTGATCGCAGCCATCGCCCGCGCCCACGAGGTCACCCTGATAACCCACAACATCGAGGAGTTCAGCCGCGTGGCGGGTTTGCGGCTGGAAGACTGGCAAGCGGGTGGACAAACCTGAGGTACTGGCGGGTCTGTGGAAGGCCAGGTGAGCTCTGGAATTCACCGATCGCTCTTGCGCCGAGGGGTGTCCACCCCGATGATTTGATCCAGGTCAACGCCCTGCTCGCGCCGGTATGCTCAAATAACATGAATTATCATAGTAAAGGAGTCCCCCATGTTCCAGTCCATACTCGTCGCAACCGACAGTTCCGACCATGCCCGCAAGGCGGTCGCTCTGGCCGCTGATCTGGCCGAGAAATACCAGGCCAGGCTGGTGATACTCCATGTCGTCGATCCCCGTCAGGCATCGCCGGATCTGCGGCACATGGCCGAAGTCGAGCATCTGATCAAGACCGATCCCGGCAACCGGGGTCTGAACACCACGCTGGGATTGCCCGGTGACTGGGCGGCCCGCATGACCAGTCTGCGCGAGAGCGCTGGCGATACCCTGGCGGTGCTGACGGCCATCGGTGAGCATCTGCTCGGCAGCGCCCGCCAGCAGGTGATGAGCAGGGTCGGCAATGTCGAGACGCGACTGGAGCAGGGCGACCCGGTGCAGTGCATCCTGGATGTCGCCGAACGGGAGAACGCCGACCTGATCGTCGTCGGCAGCCGTGGCCTGAGTGATCTCAAGGGCCTGCTGGTGGGCAGCGTGTCGCACAAAGTGGGTCAGTTGGCACGCTGCACCTGCATCACCGTGAAATAGCCCGACCGGACATCAGACCGCCTTGCCGCGCTCGGACAGCCAGATGCCACCGAGCACCAGAACCAGGGCGGCGGCGTGAAACAGCTCGAACGGTTCCCGCAAAAAGCCCACGGCCATGATGGCGGCGAACACCGGTACCAGGTTCACGAACACGCCCGCCCGGCCGGGACCGATCAGCTCCACGCTCTGGATGAAGAAGATCTGCGCCAGAAACGACGGGAACAGGGTCACCAGGGCGACGATGATCCAGCCGGTGAATGTCGGCCATTGAAACTGGCCGAGCGCCAGCTCGGCCAGCACCAGCGGCAGCGAGGTCAGCAAGGCCGCGCCGGCCATCATCGCGAACAGCCCCAGCGCGGTACCGGGCGGACGTCGCCGCAGACCCACGGCGTAACCGGCGTAAAGCGCGCAGGCCATCACCATCAGCAGATCGCCGGGGTTGATGGTCAGCATCGCCAGACGGGTCGGGTCCCCGCCGGAGGCGACGGTGACCACGCCGATCAGGGTCACGATCACGCCGGTGAATTGTAGCGGTGTGATCCGGCTGCGATAAGCGGCGAAGGCGCCGATGAGCACGAACATCGGAATCGCGCCCTGGATGATGCCGATGTTCACGGCGGTGGTCGAATGGGCGGCGACGTAGTACAGCGCGTTGAACGCCGTGAAACCCACCGCGCCCATGGCCGACACGAACCACAGGTGTCGACGCAGGATGGGCCAGTCGCGGCGGATCGGTTCGCGGGCGAAGACGGCCAGCAAAACCAGCACCCCCAACCAGCGCAAGGCGACCAGGGCCATGGGCGAGATCTCGCCGACGGCCAGACGGCTGAAAATGGCGTTGCCGGCCCAGCACAGCATGGTCAGGGTCAGCAGCAGGTAGGCGCGCCGGCTGGCTTCGGCTCGCGGGGCGGGATTGTTCGTCATGCGACAGGGACCGCGCGGGCCGCGGTCCCCGAATGGCGGCTCAGCCCAGTGCCTTGCGTTCCCGGCGTCGCCGGGTCAAGGTCCACTCGGTGTACCCATTAGGTGTCTCGCAACCCTTGAACACCATGTCCAGGGCAGCCTGGAAGGCGATGCTATGGTCGAAGTCCGGCGCCATCGGCCGGTAGTCCGGATCGCCGGCGTTCTGGCGATCGACCACGGCGGCCATGCGCTGCATGGACTCCATGACCTGCTCGCGACCGAGCAAACCATGATGCAGCCAGTTGGCGATATGCTGGCTGGAAATGCGCAGGGTGGCGCGGTCTTCCATCAGGGCGACATCGTTGATGTCCGGCACCTTGGAGCAGCCCACGCCAGCATCGATCCAGCGCACCACGTAGCCGAGTATGCCCTGGGCGTTGTTGTCCAGGTCCTTGCGTACTTCGTCGGCCGTCAGGTTGCGCCCGTCCAGCAACGGCGGGGTCAGGATGTCATCCAGGCTGGCCCGTTGGCGTCCGGCCAGTTCGGCCTGCCGCGCCAGCACATCGACCTTGTGATAGTGGATCACATGCAAGGTGGCGGCGGTGGGCGAGGGCACCCAAGCGGTGTTGGCGCCAGCCGCGGGGTGGGCGATCTTGGTCTCCAGCATGGCTTGCATATTGTCCGGCATGGCCCACATGCCCTTGCCGATCTGGGCCTTGCCGCTCAGGCCACAATCCAGTCCGATATCGACATTCCAGTCCTCGTAGGCCAGCATCCAGGGCGTGCTCTTGATGTCACCCTTGGGCAGTACCGGACCGGCTTCCATGCTGGTGTGGATCTCGTCGCCGGTGCGGTCGAGAAACCCGGTATTGATGAAGATCACCCGTTCGCGGGCGGCGCGGATGCATTCCTTGAGATTGATCGTGGTGCGGCGTTCCTCATCCATGATGCCGATCTTGAGGGTGTTACGCGCCAGACCCAAGGCGTCCTCGACCCGGGCGAACAGCTCGACGTTGTGGGCGACTTCCTCGGGGCCGTGCATCTTGGGCTTGACGATGTAGACGCTGCCGGTGCGGCTGTTGCGGAATTCACCGGTGCTCTTGAGGTCGTGGACGGCGGCCAGCACCGTGACCATGGCATCGAGAAAGGTCTCGGGAATCGGCTGGCCGTCATGGGTGACGGCGTCGGTGTCCATGTGCATGCCGACATTGCGCACCAGCATCAGGCTGCGCCCCGGCAGGCTGAAGGGCGTGCCGTCCGGGGCCAGGTACTCGCGATCCGGTTCCAGCACCCGCTCTATGGTTTCGCCGTCCTTGACCATGGTGCGCTTGAGATCGCCCTTCATCAGGCCCAGCCAGTTGCGATAGACCCGCACCTTGTCGGCGGCGTCGACGGCCGCCACCGAGTCTTCGCAGTCCATGATGGCGCTGACCGCGGCTTCCAGGTGGATGTCGTAAATGCCGGCCAAGTCACCCTTGCCGATGTAATAGCCCTCGCCGATACGGATTTCGAGGTGCAGGCCGTGGTTGACCAGCAGGATGGATTCGGGCGCCTCGGGGCGACCACGATAGCCGGCGAACTGCTCGGGTCGACGCAGTCCGCTGCGGGTGCCGTCGCCCATGGTGATTTCCAGCCGACCGTCACGCACCGCATAGTGCACCGCGTAGCCGTGCAGACCGGTCAGCATGGGGGCGGCCTGATCGAGAAACTCCCGGGCGTAATCGATGACCTTCTTGCCGCGCACCGGATTGTACTTCTTGGTGCGCTTGCAGCCCTCCACCTCGGGAATCACGTCGGTGCCGTACAAGGCATCGTAAAGACTACCCCAGCGGGCGTTGGCGGCGTTCAGCGCGTAGCGGGAATTGTCCACCGGCACTACCAGTTGCGGGCCGGCGATGGTGGTGATCTCCGGATCCACATTGGAGGTGGTGACCTGGAAATCGTCACCTTCCGGCAACAGGTAGCCGATCTCGACCAGAAACGCCCGGTACTCGGCCGGGTCTATCGGTCGGCCCTTGCGTTGGCCATGCCAGGCATCGATGTGGGCCTGATGGGTATCGCGCTTGTTCAGCAGTTCCCGGTGTCTCGGTCCCAGATCGGCGACGATCTCATCCAGCGACTGCCAGAACGCATCCGCGTCGATACCGGTGCCCGGCGCGATCTCATCGCGCACCAGGGCATACAAGGCCGGGTCGATGGTCAGCTTGCCGACCGTGACGGTATTGCTCATTTTTACTCCCCTAGCTGTAGTTTGCCAATGCCGCCCGGCATTGTAGCGCAGCAGCATCAGTTAAGGCGTTGTCCGCTGTCGGAGGCGAATACATGCAGCTGTTCGGGAGCGATGGCCAACGCTATGGTTTGGTCGGCCTGGACTTGACGGATCCCTGGCAGCCGGGCGGTGAGCGGCGTTCTGTCGGTACCGAAATGCCCGTGTACCAGGGTGTCCGCCCCCAGTTGTTCAATCAGGTCGACCTGGAGATGCGCCGCCCAACGGGATTCGCTAGCTGGTTCGAAGTGCTCGGGCCGGATGCCCAGGGTGACTGGGCGGCCCGGTTCCTCCCGAAACTCGTGGCTGGTGGCCAGCCGATCTCCGTTGGGCAGTACGATGGCGTTGCCATCGTCGGCGATGCGGGCCGGTAGCAGGTTCATGGACGGCGAGCCGATGAAGCCGGCGACGAAGGTGGTGGCGGGGCGGCGATAGATATCGATGGGCGTGCCGATCTGCTCGGCGACGCCGGCATTCATGACGATCAGCCGGTCGGCCAGGGTCATGGCCTCGACCTGATCGTGGGTCACATAAATGAAGGTGGTCTGCAGGCGCTGATGCAGTTTGCTGATCTCAGCACGGGTCTGAACGCGCAGTTTGGCGTCCAGGTTGGACAGCGGCTC
>CAYMHN010000161.1:0-7791 GCA_964390235.1 uncultured Candidatus Competibacteraceae bacterium | reverse complement strand
GGCGCCGCTCTCTCCGGGGCCGCGGCGACGCTCTGCCCCTGTCCGATACCGGTGGCCACAATGGTGACTCGCAGCTCGTTCTGCATGTCCGGATCGATGACCGTACCGACCACCACGGTAGCCTCGTCGGAGGCCAGCTCGCGGATGGTATCGCCCACTTCGTTGAACTCGCCGATCGACAGATCCGGTCCCGAGGTGATGTTGACCAGCAGGCCGCGCGCGCCGGCCAGGTCGATATTTTCCAGCAAGGGACTGGCAATGGCCGACTCGGCGGCCTCGCGCGCCCGCCCCTCGCCGGTGGCTCGACCGGAACCCATCATCGCCATGCCCATTTCGGACATCACGGTACGCACATCGGCGAAATCGACGTTGATCAGCCCGGGCCGGGTAATCAATTCGGCAATCCCCTGTACGGCGCCCAGCAGCACGTTATTCGCCGCCTTGAAGGCGTCCAGGAGACTGATGCCCTTGCCCAGCACGCTGAGCAGCTTCTCGTTGGGAATGGTAATCACCGAATCGACACACAGGCCCAGTTCGCGGATGCCATCCATCGCGACATTCATCCGCTTCCTGCCTTCGAACGGAAACGGCTTGGTCACCACCGCCACGGTCAGAATGTCCATTTCCTTGGCTACCTGGGCCACTACCGGTGCGCCCCCGGTTCCGGTCCCACCCCCCATGCCGGCCGTGATGAATACCATATCCGAACCACTCAGCAATTCACGAATCCGCTCGCTGTCCTCCAGCGCGGCCTGACGGCCGATGTCCGGATTGGCACCCGCGCCCAGCCCCTTGGTGATATTGGAGCCCAGTTGCAATGTGGTACGCACCGAGCACTGCGCCAGCGCCTGGGCATCGGTGTTGGCGCAGACGAAATCGACCCCTTCGATACTGGCCCCCAGCATGTGCTCCACGGCGTTGCTGCCGCCACCCCCCACTCCGATGACCTTGATGACTGCATTTTCGCTTCTGCCATTCACCAGCTCGAACATGATGTGCTCCTCGATCTATTGTCGTCTGCGTCCGCCTCGGGCGGTTCTCTCCACGCCTGTCAGGGTAGGGTCAAAAATTACCCTGAAACCAGCTCTTCATTCTTTCCAGCAAACCACGGCCGTTGTCCCGAGCCGTCAGGTTGAACTTCAGTGCCTGATGCCGGTGACCGAACAGCATCAGACCCACGGCAGTGGCGTAAGCCGGGTTGTTCACCACGGCTTCGGGGCCATGGACATGGCGCGGCACCCCCAGTCGTACCGGCATGTGAAACACTTCTTCAGCCAATTCCACCACACCCTTCATCTGTGAACTGCCGCCGGTCAGCACAATGCCCGCACCCAGCAGGCTCTCGTAGCCGCTGCGCTGCAAACGGTCATGCACCAGTTCGAACAGCTCCTCGTAGCGGTTGCGCACCACTTCGGCCAGATTCTGCCGCGACAGCCGCTGTGGCGCCCGCTCGCCCATGCTCGGTACCTCGATCATCTCGTCGGCGGATACCAGCTGTCTCAGGCAGCAGGCATACTGAATCTTGATTTGCTCGGCATGCTGGGTGGGGGTACGCAAGGCCACGGCAATGTCATTGGTAACCTGATCCCCACCCAAGGGGATCACCGCGCTGTAGGCGATACTGCCGCCGGTGAACACGGCCAGATCGGTGGTTCCGCCCCCGATATCGACCAGGCAGACTCCGAGTTCGCGCTCGTCATCGGTCAGTACCGCCTCGCTGGACGCCAGCGGTTGCAGAATTACATCGTCGACATGGAACCCGCAGCGCTCCACGCATTTGATGATGTTCTGGGCGGCATTGACCGCGCCGGTGACCAGATGGACCTTGGCCTCCAGTCGCACGCCGGACATGCCGATCGGCTCACGGACGCCTTCCTGCTCATCGATGATGTATTCCCGAGGCAGCACATGCAGCACCCGCTGATCCGCCGAAATCGCTACCGCCTTGGCGGATTCCAGCACCCGGGCCACGTCCGCGGCGGTTACCTCGCTGTTCTTGATCGGCGTCATGCCATCGGAGTTGCGACTGCGAATATGGCTGCCGGAAATGCCGGTGAACACCGAATGAATGCGACAGCCCGCCATCTCGCCCGCCTCGTCGGCGGCTCGCTGGATCGACTGCATAGTGGAATCGATATTGACCACCACACCTTTCTTCAGACCCCGGGCCGGGTGGCTGCCGATACCCACGACCTCCAGCTCGCCGTTGGCATCCAGTTCCCCGACGATCGCCACCACCTTGGAGGTACCGATGTCGAGTCCCACGATCATCTGCTTGTCGTCTCTGCGTGCCATGATTCTCGTTCTGTCAGTTGTCCTGGCCCGGACCCGCGCCGTGGGCCAGTCGGAGCGGGCGATCCACCGATCGCTCCAGGGCCAGGGTCTCCGCGCTGTCCGGCAGTTCCAGCCAGCGCAGGGCGGCGCCATTGTTGTAACGTAGATCGACCGCGGCCAGTTCGGTCAGTCGTGGCCGCACCGCGGTCGGGTATAAGATAACAAATCGCTGCAAGCGTCGAGTCACATCATTCCGCCCCAGATACAGGGTCAAGCCGCTGCTCAGCCCAACTATCCAGGCACCGCGCGGGTCCAGGGTCAGGCTATCGATCGGCAGATCCAGCGGTGCCAGCAGGGCATTGAACCTGCGGTAGTGATCGATCACCAACGGACCCTGTCCCTCGGGTCCGGCCAGTTTCGGCCAAGGTTGCCGTTCCGGCTTAGGTACCGGTTGAAACGGCTGCCCCAGGGCATCGATCAGCGCCTGCTCACCCCAATAGGCATAAGGTTGCCGCTCGCTCAGCTTCACTTCCAGACCATCCGGCCAGTCACGCCGCAGACTGGCACCGGCTATCCAGGGGTGGGCCAGCAGGCGCTGGCGCAGTGCCACCAGATCGAGCTGGAAAAAGTTCCGTCCCAGCTGGTCGATGATCAGCTGGCGCAATTCCTCCCGGTCGAGATAGCTCAGCTGCCCCTGGAACTGTACCTGCCGCAGGGGAAACCGACCCGGCTCCAGCGCTCGCTGCACGCTCCAGCCCGCGATGCCCAGCAGGACGATCAGCATGCCTATCCCGGTCCAGCGCCGCCAGCGTCGCGGGTCGAGCTGCCGGCTCTGCCGCCGGCTGGCGCCACTGCGGCGTCGGTTCAGCATGCTCGGCCCCCGGAGGGCAATGCTCATAACAAACTCTCGCTCTGACCCACGATCCGGACTTCGGCCTCCAGCGCGATCCCATGCACGGCCAGTACCCGCTCGGCGACATGCTCGATCAGCGCTTCCAGATCCGCCGCGGTGGCGGTGCCGGTATTGACGATGAAGTTGGCATGCTTGGTGGAGACCCGGGCGCCACCGATACGATGTCCCCTGAGGCCGGCGGTATCGATCAGCCTCGCCGCATAGTCGCCGGGCGGGTTGCGGAATACCGAGCCACAACTCGCCATCCGGGTGGGCTGACTCAGATTGCGCTGCTCCAGAAACTGGCGAATCAGTATCAGGGAGTCCGCCGAGTTGCCGGGTGCCAGGGTCAGATGGGCGGCAACAAACCACTCGTCCCGCGGACCGTTACAGTACCGGTATCCCGGGCTGAAGTCCTCAGGCGGTCGGTGACGTAACCGTCCCCGGCGATCGACGGTCTCGACCAGTGCCACCTGGCGCCAGGTCTCTCCACCCCAGGCACCGGCGTTCATGGCCAATGCCCCGCCCATGGTGCCGGGGATACCGGCCAGGAACTCCGCGCCGCTCAGACCATGGCGGGCGGCATGGCGGGCCGCCTTGGCACAAGGCACCCCGGCCTCGACCCGCAACTGCCCCGCGCCAGTCATGGACAGACCGCGCAATGCCCCGTGGGTAGCGATCACGCTGCCGCTCAGTCCGCCGTCGCGGACCAGCAGATTGCTGCCCAAACCCAACCAGAACAATGGCTCATCGTCCGGCAGACGGCTCAGATAGACAGTCAAATCCTCCAGATCCGCGGGACGATAAAAGCGCTGCGCCGGCCCCCCGACTCGCCATGTGGTATACCGAGCCAGTGGTTCGTACATACGCAGTTCACCGCGCAGTCCGTCACTCTGACGCAGGACCGGGGCCGGGTTCATGCGCCTCCCTCCGGTAAACCGTCCCGGCCCAGCTGCTGGGCAATGGCGCCGATATTGCCTGCGCCCATCAGCAACAGCAGATCGCCGTCATGCAGCACCCCCGACAGAGCGGCCGGCAGTTCCGCTACGGAACCGACGAACACCGGATCGAGCCGGCCGCGGGCCCGGATGGCCCGGCTCAGACTGCGTCCGTCGGCACCAGCGATCGGCGTCTCGCCGGCGGGGTAGACCTCGGTCAGGAGCAAGGCATCCGGGGTGGCCAGGACATTGGCGAAGTCGTCGAACAGATCGCGCGTACGGCTGTAGCGGTGCGGCTGGAAGGCCAGCACCAGGCGGTGCGCCGGCCAGCCGCCGCGGACGGCCTCCAGCACCACCGCGATCTCGCGCGGATGATGCCCATAATCATCCATCAGCAGTACTCGACCACCGTCCGGCAGCAACAGGTCCTCATGTTGGTGAAAACGCCGCCCGATACCCTGGAACCGGGCCAGACCCTGCTGCAGCGTGGTCACGGATATCCCCAGCTCATGGCCGACGGCCAGAGCCGCCAGGGCGTTCAACACGCTGTGTCGCCCCGGCAGATTGAGGGTGAATTCCAGGGTCTCGGCGGTTTCCGGCAGCCGGGCATGGAACCGGGTCTGCATGCCCTGCTGGCAGATATCCAGCGCCCGCAACTGACAATCATCCCTGGTTCCATAGGTCAGCAAGGGCCGACCGATGCGTGGCAGCAGCTCACGCAGTTGGGGATCGTCGGCGCAGACCACGGCCAGGCCGTAGAAGGGCAGATTGTGCAGAAACTCGATGAAGGTGTTCTTGAGCCGGTTGAAATCGCCGCCATAGGTGGACAGATGGTCGGCATCGATATTGGTCACCACGCTCAGCATGGGCTGCAAGTGCAGAAACGAGGCGTCGCTCTCGTCGGCCTCGGCTACCAGATAGCGACCGGCGCCGAGCCGGGCATTGCTTCCGGCGGAATTCAGCCGTCCGCCGATGACAAAGGTCGGATCCAGCCCGGCTTCGGCGAGCAGGCTGGCGATCAGGCTGGTGGTGGTGGTCTTGCCGTGGGTGCCAGCAACCGCTATACCGTAGCGAAACCGCATCAGCTCCGCCAGCATCTCGGCACGGGGCACCACCGGCAGCCGCGCTGCCAGTGCCGCCGCCACTTCCGGGTTGTCACGGGTTACCGCGCTGGAGATCACCACCGCATCACAAGCGCTGACGTGGCCGGCTGCATGCCCCAGGTGGATCCGTGCCCCCAGGCCGGCCAGTCGCTCGGTGACGCTGCTGGCCTGCAAGTCCGACCCGGACACGCTGTAGCCCAGATTGAGCAGCACCTCGGCGATACCGCACATGCCGGACCCACCGATGCCGACGAAGTGAATCCGACGGATACGGCGCATGTCCTGAGCCGTCACCGGAGTCATGCGCATGACTCCTGCAGACAGATACGGGCCACCGTTTCCGCCGCGTCCGGCCGGGCCAGAGCACGGGCTGCTTCGGCCATGGCCAGGCGGCGGCCGGAATCGCCCAGCAAGCGAGCGAGTTCGTCCGCCAGCTGATCCGCGTCCAGGGTATCCTGCGGCAAGATCCGCGCGGCACCGACCTGTTCCAGAAACCGTGCGTTCGCGGTCTGATGATCGTCCACGGCATGCGGGAACGGCACCAACAGGGAAGCCACCCCCGCAGCGGCCAGTTCCGCCACGGTCAGGGCACCGGCGCGACATAGCACCAGATCGGCCCAACCATAGGCCGCTGCCATGTCCTCGATGAACGGTTCCAGCCGGGCTGGAATGCCGGCTTCAGCGTAGGCGTTCTGAGCCTCGTCGAGCAGCTTACCACCCGCCTGATGCCGGACTTCCACCTCGATACCGGCCGGTAAGCGGGCCAGAGCCTCGGGGACCTTGTGGTTCAGTGCCCGAGCGCCCTGACTACCGCCCAGTACCAGCAGGCGCACCGGTCCCTGCCGGCCGCTCAGCCGTTCGGTCGGCCCGGGCAGGGCGGCGATGGCCGGGCGTACCGGATTGCCGACCACCGTGGCTCGACGTTCCGGGGGAAAAGCCCCGGGCAGAGCCTCCAGCACCCGACTGGCGAACCGCGCCAGCCAGCGATTGGTCATCCCGGCGATGGCATTCTGTTCATGCACGACCAGCGGGATACCCAGCAAGCGGGCCGCCAGACCGCCGGGGCCACTGACGAATCCACCCATGCCCAGCACCAGGCGTGGCCGCAGGCGACGCAGGATGGTCAGCGATTGCAGCAGGGAGCGCCCCAGCATCCAGGGAGCCGTGATCAGTCGGCCCAATCCGGAACCGCGCAGGCCGCTTACCGTCAGCCATTCGATCGGAATGCCGGCATCCGGCACCAGCCGGGCTTCCAATCCCCGTCGAGTTCCCAGCCAGACCACCTCGGCTCCTCGCGCGGCCAGCTGTTCGGCCACCGCCAGAGCCGGAAACACATGGCCACCGGTCCCACCCGCCGTGATCAATACCGGTGCGGTCATGACGGTGCCTCCTCGGGCGCGGCCCGCGACTGTCGCGGTGGCGGTTCGTGCGATTCCAGATCGACTCGCAACAGCAGGGCCAAGGAGACACAGGTCACCAGCATGCTGCTGCCACCATAGCTGATCAGCGGCAGGGTCAGCCCCTTGGTCGGCAGTACGCCCATATTGACGCCCAGATTGACCAGGGTCTGCAAGGCGATCAGCAGCCCGATACCGTAGGCCAGACTGGCGGCGAAACGCTGCCCCTGGCCATGCGCCCGGTCGGCGATCGCGAACGCTCGCCAGACCAGAACGCAGTACAGACTTAGCACCAGCAACACGCCGATCAGCCCCAGCTCCTCGGCCAGAATGGCGAACAGAAAATCGGTGTGAGCTTCCGGCAGATAGTGGTGCTTCTGGATGCTTTCACCCAGACCGACACCGAACGGTCCACCGCGGCCGATGGCGATCAGTGCCTGGGTCAGCTGAAACCCGTCGCCGAAGGGGTCCTGCCAGGGGTCCATGAAACTGATCATCCGTTTCCAGCGATAGTCGGATGAGCGCACCAGCACCACCATGCCGGCCAGGATCACGCTTTGCAACAGCAAGAACCGCCCGATCTTGATCCCGGCCAGAAACACCATGCCCAGCGCGGTGGCGACCAGTACCACGGAGGCCCCGAAATCCGGTTCCAGCAGCAGCAGGATGGACAGTACCCCGAGTACGAACATCAGCCGCAACATGGTCATCATCGAAGTGTAGAGCTGCGCGCCATGGCGATACAGATAGCTGGCCACATAGACCACGGCAAACAGCTTGGCCAGTTCCGAAACCTGGATGCTTACCGGTCCCAGCCGCAGCCAGCGAGCGCTGCCATTGACCTCATGGCCGATGCCGGGAATCAGTACCAATATCAGCAGCACCACTGCCAGCAACAACAGCCAGGCACTGGCCTGAAACCAGTGCGCCAGGGGGACGCGCATCACGACGAAGGCCGCCAGCAGCCCCAGACCCAGAGCGATACTCTGACGCACCAGAAAATAGAACGGTTGTGCAATCCGGTCCTGGCCCAGCGGCAGCGACGCCGAGGTCAGCATCAGCAGACCCAGCAGCAGCAGCAGCAGTATCGATCCCAGCAGCCAGCCATCCAGCGGTAGGCTGCGGGGTGCGGGGACAACAGCCGGCTGAGTCAGCATGGCGGCAAGGCCTGCACCGCATTCACGAAA
>CAYMHN010000160.1:0-7818 GCA_964390235.1 uncultured Candidatus Competibacteraceae bacterium | reverse complement strand
CGTTAGTCTCGCCCAACGTGCCCGCCAAGCCGAATACCATGCTGTTCAACAAGGTCACCATCAAGGGCGCCAAGCAGGCAGTGCAGATGTTCGGCCCGGCCCAGCGCGCCGTCGGCAAGGCTGTGGTGGACTGCGTCGAGGACGGCACCATTCCGGCCGACGAAGCCGACGATCTGTACGTCTGCGTCGGTGTGTTCATCCACTGGGAAGCCGAGGACGACGCCAAGATCGAACAGTACAACTACGAAGCCACCAAGGAAGCGCTCAAGCGCGCCGTGGCCGGCGAACCCAGCGTGCAGGAAGTGGTCGCCAAGCGCGACACCTCACACCCCTTCGCCGCCAACGTGGCCTGAACTCGTCACCCGAACCCTCTCCCCAAGGGAGAGGGTTTTCTCATGCAAGGCGCTGGCCACCAGCACCCCGGCGAACCCCTGTTCGGCCAGACGTCGCACATCGTCCGCATTCCTGACCCCGCCGGCCGCGTAACAGCGTCGTCCCTCGACACCTTTCGGTAGCGCCGTGTCCGGTCCCCGGCCGACGCCGACCCGGTCCAGCCGCATCAGAATCAGTTCCTCCGACCAGTCGTCCGACTGTCTCAGCAGGTCTTCCGGCCCCAGGAACCGACCTTCCCGATAATCCAGCGACAGAATCGGCCGGTGCGCCCGCAGCGCCCGATACAGCATCCGGTACGCCTTGCCACCGACCTGGCTCTCGCTGCCCAGCACCGGCCGCAGCCGCCGCCCCAGCGGCCAGCTCAGCGCCCGGCGGGGTTCGCTGAAGCCGGCATCCAGCCAGTAGCCGGTCTGCGGAAACGCGGCCAGCAGTTCGGTTATCGTGGCGCGATTGTCACCCGTGCCGAGAATGGCATCCAGATCGGCCAGATAGCACAGCGTGAACGGATGCCGCCCACGCAGAGCCGCCATTACATCCAGCGGATCGGCGCTGGCGCACAGCGGGCTGGAGGACGGTTTATACTGCTCGCGCCGGCCGGCCACGGCCCGCACCACCTGACCGCCGCGCAAATCGAGCACCGGAATGACCCGCATGGCAACTCCCCTGAAAATCCTGGTTTACGAGCATATCACGGGCGGTGGGCTGGCCGGCCAGCCGCTGCCGCCGGGGCTGGCCACCGAAGGCGGGCGGATGCTGGTGGCCCTGCTGAGCGATCTGCATGCCACCGGCGTCGAGTTGCTGACCCTGCGCGATACCCGCTTGCCAGCGGGCATCGCCAGGCCAGGTCTAGCCACGCTAAGCATCTCGACACCGGACGACCGGGAGCTTGCCTGGCAGCAAGGCTTACACTGGGCCGATGCGGTCTGGCCGATTGCTCCCGAGACCGACGGGATACTGGAACGGCTGAGCCGGGCGATACTGTCCGCCGGCCGGCGGCTACTCGGCAGCGATCCGGAGGCGGTGGCGCTGTGCGCCTCCAAGCAGTCAACCGACGTACACCTGGCCAGGCATGGACTTCCCACCCTGCCCGGCTGGCCAGCCGACCGGACCCCGCTGACCCCACCGCCCTGGGTGGTCAAACCGGATGACGGCGCCGGCTGCGAACAAACCCGTCGGCTGGCCGATCATGCCGCTCGAACCGGCTGGCTGGCTGTTACCAAGCAACCCCACCGGTATCTGATGCAGCCCTGCTGGTCGGGTCAGGCCGCCAGCCTGTCACTGATCTGCCACCGGGGACGGGCCGAGTTGCTGGCCTGCAACCGCCAGCGGATCGTGCTGGATGGCGACACCTACCACCTGCTGGATTGCGAACCCGATGCCCTGGCCGAACATAGCGACGCCTGGCACCCACTGGCTGCTGCGGTTGCGGCGGCGATTCCGGGGCTATGGGGCTATGTGGGGGTGGATTTGCTGTACGATGAGATCGGGTTCCGGGTACTGGAAGTCAACCCGCGACTGACCTTGAGTTACTGCGGGCTGGGTGCCGCGCTGGGAATCAATCCTGCGGCGCGGGTGCTGGCTTTGGCCCGTACCTGCCCGGTCATGGCATGATCCGCTTGTTGACCGGAGCGACCCGTCCCTGCACCCAGCGCTTGAGCCTGCGGTAATAGCGGCAAGAATAGGTCGTAAGCCGGAAGTAAACGACGGACAAGCCGACAAAGACATAAAACAGCACGGCATCGACACCGACCAGCAGGTCGAACAGCATCCCGAACAGCGCCAGCACGGCGGCCAACGACAGAAGAATCAGCAAGGTCTGCCGAGCGCTGAATCCCGCTTTCAGCAACAGGTGATGCAAATGCCGCTGATCCGGGGTGAACGGAGACATGCGCCGGATCACACGACGCGCCATGACCGTAAGCGTGTCCAGCAGTGGAATCGCCACCAGCCAGAGCGCGACTACCGGTGAGATGATGTTCTGCGGTGCCTGGCTCAGCGCAACCAGGGCCCAGACGACCAGGTAGCCCAGCAGCATGCTGCCGGCATCCCCCAGGAATACCTTGCGCCCGCCGCTGCCGGGCAAGCCCAGATTGAAGATCAGAAATGGCAGCAGGGCGACGGCCAGCAGCAGCAAACCCGGGGGGGGAGCTTGACCCGCAGCGAGCGACAGGGCGATCAGGCCGGCGATGACGATCAACACCAATCCACCTGCCAAGCCGTCGATACCATCGATCATATTGAACGCGTTGATGATCCCGACGATGGAGATGATGGTGATCGGCACCGCCAGGGGGCCTAGCAGCAGCTCACCGAAACCGAGCAGATTGCCGAAGGTTTCCAGGCTGACCCCGGCGCCCAGTGTCATCAGCAAGGCCGCCAGTCCCTGAACCAGAAACCGGACATGGACACCAAGATCGAAACGATCATCAAGAGCACCGACGACCACCAGCAACCCGGCTCCGATCAAACAGTACGCGTGCTGATAGCGGGTATTGACCAGAAGATCGACCAACAGCAGGCTGACAAAAATGGCGATGCCGCCGATCAGGGGCACGGGGATATCATGGTTTTTCCGTGGACTCCGTGGATGGTCGAGCAGACCCACCCGCACAGCCAGGGGATGGAGCATCCGCAAAGCCAGCCAGCTCAACGCAAACGCCGCAAGCAAGGCTTCGGGAAGCATCATTCTTCCGCCTTCAGGGAAAAACTGACTAGTATTGGATAATAATACAGTCTGATCCAGGATGCTTCACCGTTCGCAACATCCAAGGCCAACAGCAAAACCGGTCGCCGTGAAATCCTTGCCAGCAGCACCAGTCGATCGCGCGGTACCCTCCTCCCGGCACCTGATCGGCTGGGATCTCGGGGGCGCACATCTGAAAGCCGCGCTGTTTGCGCGGGGGCGGCTGCGCGAAGTGCGCCAGCTGCCGTGTCCGCTATGGCGAGGGCTGGAGCAGCTCGATCAGGCGCTGGACCAGGTGCTGACCGCCTGGCCCGGGACCACAACCCATGCGGTAACCATGACCGGCGAGATGGTCGATCTGTTCTCCGATCGCGCCACGGGGGTAGTGGCACTCAGCCAGCGGCTGCAACAACGGCTAGGCGCAGTGCAGCTGTTCGCCGGCCGCCATGGCCTGGTAGATGTCGGACCGGCTACCTCCCTGACTACCTGCATCGGCTCGGCCAACTGGCTGGCCAGCGCGGCCTGGACCGCCCGACGGATCGACAATGCCCTGCTGATCGACATCGGCAGTACCACCACCGATATCGTCGCTATCGCGCGAGGCCGGATCGCTACCGGCAGCGACAGCGATGCCGACCGATTGAACAGCGGTGAACTGGTCTATACCGGCGTGGTACGCACTCCGGTTTGCGCTCTGGCCGATCGAGCCCCCTGGCGCGGTCAGTGGCAGACGCTATGCGCCGAGTTCTTCGCCAACGCGGCCGATGTGCATCGACTGCTGGAACAACTGCCGGAGCATGCCGATCTCCATGAAACCGCCGATGGACGTGGCAAGAGCGTCGTCGAGAGCGCGGCCCGGCTGGCGCGGATGCTGGGCATGGATGCGGCCGACGGCGCGCCGGGCGAGTGGCGTCAAGCGGCCGCGTATCTGGCGCGCCGCCAGCTGGAACGGATTCGGGACGGGCTGGACCAGGTGCTATCCGTAACGCTGCTACCCGCTGATGCGCCCCTGGTCGGCGCGGGGGTGGGCCGATTCCTGATCGAACGACTGGCGACCGTAAGCGGCCGACCCTATCTGTCCTTCGGCAGCCTGTGCACGGACGATCCGGAGTTGCAGGCGCAAGCCGCCGACTGCGCGCCAGCGGTGGCGGTGGGCTTGCTGGCAGACCAGCCATGAGACCTTGGGTGGTCAAGCTTGGCGGTAGCCTGGCCCGCTCTCCCACCCTCCCCGACTGGCTGGCCACCCTCGCGGCCGGTGGCGGGCGGATCGTACTGGTGCCGGGCGGCGGACCGTTCGCCGCCGCAGTACGGACCGCGCAGTCCAGCTGGAACTTCGATGATACGACTGCGCATCAGATGGCCTTGCTGGCCATGCAGCAGTACGGGCTGATGCTGGCCGGGCTGTGTCCGGAACTGCAACCGGCCGACCGCGAGACAGCCATCCGGACCGCACTGGCAGCCGGCCGGATTCCGGTCTGGTCGCCGCTGCCCATGGCGCTGATCCCTGAACTCGAAGCATCCTGGCGGCTGACTTCGGACAGTCTGGCGGCCTGGCTGGCGCGGCGTTTGAACGCCGACCGGCTGATCCTCGTCAAAGCCGGTACACTGCCTGCCAGCGACGATCCGGCCGACTGGGCGGCGGCAGGCATTGTCGATCCCTTGTTTCCGGACCATGCGCGAGGGCTGGCGAGTGCGCTATGCTGTGACCCTGCCCGGCTGGCCCGCTGGCTGGCCGACCCAACCTGACGGAGGTAAGCCATGACCGATCGCAGACAGGATCGGACCTATTCCGAAGACGAGATCAAGGCGCGGCTGGAGCAGGAATTGCCGCACTGGTATTACGAGAACGGATGGATCCGGCGCAAATACCGCACCAGCGGCTGGAAGGGCACGCTGATGGTGATCAACACCGTCGGTCACTTGGCCGAAGCCGCCTGGCACCATCCGGACATCAGCGCGTCCTATGCCTTCGTGATCGTGAAACTCATGAACCACGCCGCCAAGGGCGTGACCGACAAGGACTTCGAACTGGCCAGGAAGATCGAGGAGGTGATCCAGTGGCAGCCGAGCGCGAACCCCGACAGCGCGCTGGAAGGCACGCCGGACGACCCGCGCTTCAAGTACCTCAAGTACGACGGATGAGCGATCGCCCCACCCGCTTCGCCTGGGCGTTGACCGGCTCCGGGCACTTCCTCAAGGAATCGCTGGAGCTGGTTACCACACTCGATGCGGTCGACCTGTTCCTGAGCAAGGCGACCGAGGAAGTGCTGCACATGTACGGCTACGACAAGGATCTCAAGTCCGCGGGCATCCGTACCTTCAAGGACACGACCGCCAGTGGCGTACCGGTGGGGCAGCTCTACAAGGGCGAGTACCACACCCTGGTGGTGGCACCGGCCACCTCCAACACCGTGGCAAAGTGCGTGGCTGGCATCTCCGACACCCTGGTGACGAATATGTATGCCCAGGCCGGCAAATGCCGGATACCGTCCATCGTGTTCGCCTGCGATACCGAACCGGTGGTGATCACTCCGGCGCCGGGGCGGATGGTGACCGTATACCCGCGCCACATCGATCTGGAGTGCGTGGATCGGCTCGCCGGGTTCGAGTACACCACCGTGGTGCGCGGCATGGCCGAGCTGGAAGCCGCGCTGAACGAGCGCCGGGCATGCGCATCCTGTTCCTGACCGGCAAGCTGGCCCATGATGCCCTGTGCCGCGAGTTGGAAAACCTCAAGGGCCGCGACTTCGACTACCGGGTGCAACCGCTGGGGCTATCGGTGGCGGCACTGATGACCGCCGAGATGATCAGCCGGCGGCTCACCGATATCGGCGCCGCCGACCGGATCATCGTGCCCGGTCTGTGCCGCGGCGACCTGTCCCCACTGGTCGAACGCTATGGCATCCCGGTGGACAAGGGGCCAATCGACCTCAAGGATCTGCCGGAGTATTTCGGCGGCCACAGCGAGCCGCCCGATCTCAACCGCTACCGGATCAGGATCTTCGCCGAGATCGTCGAGACCCCGGATCTGGACCTGGCCGGCATCCTCACCCGCGCCGGGGCATATCGGGCCGAGGGCGCCGACGTGATCGATCTGGGCTGCCTGCCGGAGACCCCGTTTCCGCACCTGGAAGACGCAGTGCGGGCGCTCAAGGCTGCGGGTTTCCAGGTCAGCATTGATTCGCTGGAGACCGACGATCTGCTGCGCGGCGGCCGGGCCGGGGCGGATTATCTGCTCAGCCTCAAGGAATCCACGCTCTGGGTGGCCGACGAGGTGGCCGCTATCCCGGTATTGATTCCCGAGCAGGCCGGCGACCTGGACTCGCTGATCCGAGCCATCAAGGGCATGCAGGCACGTGGTCGCGAGTTTCTAGCCGATCCGATCCTGGACCCGATCCATTTCGGCTTTACCGAGGCCATCGTCCGCTATCATGCGTTGCGCCAGCGGCTGCCGGAAGCGCCGATCATGCTTGGCACCGGCAATATCACCGAACTGACCGATGCCGATACCCCGGGCATGACCGCCCTGCTGATGGGCATCGCCTCGGAGCTGGATGTTGCGGCCATTCTCACCACCCGGGTCAGTTCGCACGCCCGCAGCACGGTACGCGAGGCCGATCGGGCACGGCGCATCATGGCCGCGGCGAAACGCGACAACCGCCTGCCGCGGCACATCGATCCGGGACTGATGGCCTTGCACGAGCGCAAACCGTTCCCCTACTCGGCCGAGGAGATCGCCGCCAGCGCCCAGGCGATCAGGGACCCGAGCTTCCGCATCCAGCTCAGTACCGAGGGTATCCACGTCTACAACCGCGATGGTCTGCATACCGCCACCGATCCGTTTGCCCTGTATCCGCACCTGGATGTGGAGCAGGACGGCGGGCATGCCTTTTATCTGGGCGTCGAACTGGGCCGGGCGCAGATCGCCTGGCAGCTGGGCAAGCGCTATTATCAAGACAGGGAACTGAGCTGGGGGTGCGTGGTGCCGCAAGCGGAGGAGAACCAGGATAACTACGCCGAAGCCGGCACCACACTCAAAACCCGTCGCAAATCTCCATGAGCTTCATCCTCGAAACCATCGTCATCACCCGCAACGCCGATGGTTCGCCGCATATCGCACCGCTGGGCATACGCGAACCGGAATCGGAGCAGGTACTGATCGCGCCGTTCCGACCCTCGACCACGCTGGACAATCTGGCCCGCGACCGCCGGGCGGTGATCAGTCTGAGCGATGATGTGCGGATCTTCGCCGGTAGCCTGACCGGGCGGCGTCATTGGCCGGTCAGGCCGGCCGACAAGATCGCCGGCTGGGTGCTGGAAGCGGCGCTGGCCCATCGCGAGCTGGAGCTGGAACGGGTCGAGGAGGACGAGCTACGGCCTCGCTTCTATCTGCGCGAAGTGCATGGCGCGATGCATGCGCCGTTTCGCGGCTTCAACCGGGCCCAGGCAGCGGTGATCGAGGTCGCCATCCTGGTCAGCCGGCTGTCTATGCTGCCAGCCGACAAGATCGACCGCGAGATCGAGTATCTGAGCATCGCCATCGACAAGACCGCCGGGCCTCGCGAGCGCGAGGCCTGGGGTTGGCTGCTGGCACGGATCGGGGAGTTCCGCGCCGGGTGAATCACTAACCGCCGAACAGGCGTTTCAACCAACCGAAAAAACCACCACCGCCGGACGATGACGACGACTGCGGTGCGGCCGGACGGGTTGCCTGTGGCTGCGGTGCGGCCGGACGGGTTGCC
>CAYMHN010000159.1:0-7827 GCA_964390235.1 uncultured Candidatus Competibacteraceae bacterium | reverse complement strand
GAAAGCAAGTATGATGAACGGCCAGCGGACAGATGGGCTGTCCGTACGACTCGAGAAAGGAGTTCCGGTATGAGAAAGCTGCTCCTCATGGTTCCCATGCTGATGCTGCCGCTCCTGATTGGCTCGTACTTCCTGCAGGCGCAGGACGCGCCCGCCATGAGCTTCTTCGTCACGAGCGCGGGACCGGGGAATGGCGCGAACCTCGGCGGGCTGCTCGGCGCCGATCGCCACTGCACCCTGCTTGCCGCGCAGGGGGGGGGCGACCCCACCCGCACGTGGCGCGCCTACCTGAGCACCACGGGCGGGCCCCAGCTCACGCCCATTCACGCGCGCAACCGCATCGGCACCGGGCCCTGGTACAACGCGAAGGGTGTGATGATCGCCCGCGATGTCGACGACCTGCACTCCTCCAACAACAAGCTGACCAAGGAGACCGCGCTCACCGAGGCTGGCGAGGTCGTGGGGGGGCGTGGCGACAGCCCCAACCGGCACGACATCCTCACCGGATCGGATCCGGAGGGCCGGGCCGTCGAGGGGCAGAACGACACGACGTGCGGCAACTGGACCAGCGCCGCTGGTGATGGCAGCGCGATCGTCGGGCACCACGACCGCCAGGGCCTCGACGAGAGCCCGGAGGCGATGTCGTGGAACTCGTCGCACGGCTCGCGCGGCTGCAGCCAGGAGAACCTGCGCGCGACCGGCGGCGACGGCCTGTTCTACTGCTTCGCGGTAGATTAGCCGCGAGGCGACATGCAACATGCCCACATCTTCGGCGGCCCGCCTCCGGAGGCTCAACGGGGCTGATAACGCAGGGTCAGATAGACACCGCGCCCCGGCTGGTTGAAGAACGCCGCGGTCTCGTAGTCCTTGTCCAGCAGGTTCTCGATCCGGGCCTGCACGCGCCAGTCGCGATCGATGCGGTATTCCCCGCGCAGGTCCACGGTGGCGTAACCGCCCAGCCGCTGCCGATTGGCCAGGTCGTCATAGCGCCTGCCCTCGGCGATCAGACTGGCGCCGACCCGGTAGCGGCCGTAATCGCGGTCCAGATCCAGGCGCAGTGACTGCTCGGCCCGGCGCGGCAACACATTGCCGTTGTTGGGACCGTCCGAGCGGTTTTCCGGGTCGAGCAGGGTCAGATTGGCGCCCAGGTCCCAGCCGGCCAGCCGCAGGCCGGTGATGGCTTCCACGCCGCGGATCACGGCCTGGTTGATATTGCCCGGTGCATTGGTCGGGGCGTCGAAGGCGATCAGATCGTCGACGCGGGTATGATAGGCGTTCAGCGACCAGTTGCCCCAGTCGGTGGTTCCGCTCAGACCCAGCTCGATGCTGCGCGATTCCTCGGGCAGCAGATCGGGGTTGCCGAAGCCGGGAAAGTACAGATCGTTGAAGGACGGGGCCTTGAAGGCCGTGCCATACGTGGCGGTGAGGCGTAGTCCGTCGCTCAGGGCATAGCCCCAGGCGACACCGCCGGTGGTCTGGCCGCCGAACTGCTGGTTGTCGTCGTGACGCAAGGCCAGCTGGACATCGTGATCGCCCAGATAGCCCAGGTACTGACCGAACACGCCGGTATTGTCGCGCGAGGTGACCGCGAACTCGGTGGTGCTGTCGACCTGGTCCTTCTGGTAATCCAGGCCCAGGGTCAGCAGGTGGTCGTCGCCGATGGCCAGGTCGTTTTGCAGCGACAGGCTGTCGCGTCGGGTGTCGAAGCGGTTATTGAATACTCCATCCTTGAGGTTGTCCGAATCATCCCAGTAACGGCCCGCCGACAGCAGCACGTCCCAGACCTCGGTCGGCGAAAAGCGCAGGCTGCCGCCGAGGAGTTGCTGCATGATCTCGGTCTCGTTGACGAAGTCGCCGTCGAAATCGCTGTCCGCCCGGGTGCGCAGCCAGCGCAGATCGAATTCGGTGCCGTCATCCAGCCGCTGGCCGGCCCGTAGCGAACCCGACAGATTGCGGTAGCCATCGCGGTCGGGTTCGTCGGTGAAGCAGCCGCTGAACGCGGTGGCGGCCTCGGCCCGGCAGGCGTCGAAGCCGCTCGTGTCGACGCCGCTGATGCTGGCGTCGAACCAGCTGTTATCGCCGCCGCCGCTGACCCCGGCCGAACCCTCGA
The DNA here is from genome assembly GCA_964390235.1 of uncultured Candidatus Competibacteraceae bacterium. Classification (GTDB taxonomy): domain Bacteria; phylum Pseudomonadota; class Gammaproteobacteria; order Competibacterales; family Competibacteraceae; genus CAYMHN01. Next base: position 5,717 of record CAYMHN010000159.1, on the reverse strand, counting down.
TAGTATTATAGCGACCACCGCCGAGACTGATGTGGGGTCTGAGTTCACCGCCACCGCGCCGGGTGAAGATCTGGATCACGCCGCCGATGGCCTCGGAGCCGTACAGGCTGGAGCGCGGTCCGCGCACGATCTCGATGCGCTCGATCAACTCGATGGGCAAATCCTGAAAAGCGGTGATACCGGCCGTGGCCGAGCCGACCCTGACGCCATCGATCAGCACCAGGACCTGGTCGGCGTTGGTGCCGCGCAACAGCACCGTGGACACCTTGCCGCGGCCGCCGGTGTTGACCACGCTCAGGCCGGCTTCGCCGCGCAGCAGGTCGGGCACCGATTGCGCCTGCCGGCGCTCGATGTCCTCGCGGGTGATGACGGTGACCGAAGCCAGGGTTTCGTCGGTTGTCCGGGCGGTACGGGTCGCCGTGACGATGACGGTGTCCAGGGTTTGATCGGCGAATTGCGCTTGCGTCCAGCTCGGGCCGAGCAATAGCAGGGCCGCCGGTATGATTGGGGTTCTCATGAGTTCTCCTCCGCACCCACCCGCGCGGATAGCATGGGCTACGCGACCAGGGGAGGAGGACCGGAGGCAGGCGGGGCCTGAGACCGTGACATCGCCCTCCGCAATGTCGCACTCGAACTCCGGGCCGGTCTCCGGGCTTGCGAGCGGGAATCCTCCCTGACGCAGCGCCTTCCCATGCCGTTGCACTTATGGCCGTTGCACAGTGGCGTGATGCTGCGTCGTGACTCGCTTACCGTTGCGGGGGCAGCGCCGGACTTGCCCATGGGGCGCACCGGCTTCCCGTTTAACCCCGAGGCATGAACCCCCGAGGCACCTGAAGCACGGGCAGGTTAATCGATTCGCTGATGGCCCGCAAGCGGGCTCAGCGTCCCTTGCGGGGCTTGGGTATCCCCAGACGCTGGCGGCGCTCCCACAGCGATTTGCGGCTGATGCCCAGGCGGCGGGCCATTTCGGTTTCGGTCAGTTGATCCTGGTGGCTGAGCACGAAATGCTGAAAATAATCATCCAGCGACATATTGGTTTCCGCGGAGCCTTCGGGAGGGGAGAAGGTGGGCGGGCCGGAAAGCGGGGTGTCGATGGCCAGAAGCTCGGCGCAGATCGTGGTCGACTCGCTGAGGATGACCGCGCGTTCGATGGCGTTCTCCATTTCCCGCACATTGCCCGGCCAGGGATAGTGGCGCATGGACTCGTGGGCGCTGGCGTCGAAGCTCAGGCGTGCACGGTTGAGTTTCTTGCAGGCCTTGTCGAGCATGTACTCGGCCAGCTTGATGATATCCTCGCCGCGTTCCCGCAGGGCGGGCAGGCGGATCTCCACTACCCGCAGACGGTAGTAGAGATCGCTGCGCAGCTTGCCTTCGCGAAGCAGCTGCTCCAGATCGCGGTGGGTGGCGGTGATCAGGCGGACATCGACCTTCAGCGGTCTGGCCGAGCCGACCCGGCGGATCTCGCCTTCCTGCAGCACCCGCAGCAGCCGCGCCTGGGCCATCAGCGGTAGTTCACCGATCTCGTCCAGAAACAGCGTACCGCCATCGGCGGCTTCCACCAGACCCTCGCGCGCGCCCACCGCGCCGGTGAAGGCGCCTTTCTCGTGCCCGAACAGCTCGGACTCGATCAGCGACTCCGGGATGGCCGCGCAGTTGACCGCGATCAGGGGCTCGTCGCGGCGGGCGCTGTTCTCGTGCAGGGCCCTGGCAACCAGTTCCTTGCCGGTGCCGGATTCACCCAGTATCAGCACCGTGGAGTCGGTCGGGGCGATCTTGCGGATATGCTCGAACACCCGCCGCATGGGCGGGCAGTCGCCGATGATGCCGGATACCGGGTAGTTGCGCTGTAAGTCGGACTTGAGGGCGGCGTTCTGCCGGCGCAGTCGGTCCTTTTCCAGCACCCGCCGGATCGAATGCAGCATCTCGTCGTGATCGAAGGGTTTGGCGATATAGTCGGCGGCACCCTGGTGCATGGCTTCCACCGCCGACTTGACGCTGGCATAGCTGGTCATGATCAGCACTGGCACCTCGCCGGCGCGGCTGATGACCTCGGTGCCGGCGGGGCCGGGCAGGCGCAGATCGGAAATGATCAGGTCGAAGGAGGCCAGTTCGAACTGCGCCTCGGCCTCGGGGATGGTGGCGGCCTCGGCCACCTGGTAGTCGTTGCGTTCCAGCAGGCGACGCAAGGCCGTGCGGATGACTTTCTCGTCTTCGATAATCAATATGCGGGGCATGGTGTTATCCCGTCATGCGCGCTTCGGTCAGCGTCTGGTAGCGGGGGAGCCGAATGACGAATCGGGTGCCTTGATCCGGTGCGCTGTCGACCGTGATGATACCGCCATGGTCCTGGACGATATTGTAAACCAGGGGCAAGCCCAGCCCGGTGCCTTCGCCGGGCTGCTTGGTGGTGAAAAACGGCTCGAAAATGCGATCCCGCAGTTCCTCGGGAATCCCGCAGCCGCGATCCTCGACGACGATGCGGATCTCCTCGCCGTCCAGGTCGGCGTGGATATCGATGGCGCCGCCGGGCCGGGAGGCGTCGCTGGCGTTGTTGAGCAGGTTGACGAATACCTGGGCCAGGCGCTGGCGGTCCGCCTCGATCACCAGGTCTTCCGGGCAGTGGTTGCGATACTGATGTCCCTTGGCGGCATGGCTTAGGCGGACCAGGCGCTGGGCGTCGTTGATGCAGTCGTGGAGCCGGAACCGGCTGTAGTTTTGCAGATCGTGACTGCCGCTGTGGCTGAAGGTCAGCAAGGTCTGGACGATGGCGTTGATGCGCCGGGTCTGTTCGAGGATGTCGTGCAGGCTCTCGGCGATGATCTCGGGATCGTCCTCCTCGCGCAGGTTCTGGGTCAGACAGGCGATGCCGGTGACCGGATTGCCGATCTCGTGGGCCACCCCGGCGGCCAGCCGGCCGATCGAGGCCAGCCGCTCGCTGTGCGCCAGTTCGATTTCCAGGGTCTGGGTGTCGGTGACATCCTCGACCATCAGCACCACCCCGGCGCTGAAGAGGTCGCGCTCGCCACGGCGGCTGCGCGCCGAGGGCGTGATGGCGGCCTGGTGCAGATTCAGCCAGCGTGGCTTGCCGTCGATGATGACCTGGACCTTGTGCAGGCGTTGACGGTCGTCGTTCAGGAAATCCTGCAACAACCCGCACCAGGGTTCCGGCAGTTCGCGCAGATGACTGCCGATGGCGGTCTGGTGGTCGACGCCCGAGAGCTGCTCGATGGCCTGATTCCAGTTGAGGATCTCCTGCTCGTGCGACAGCGAGCAGACCCCCAGCGGCAGGTGCTGGAGGATCTGCCGGTGGTAGCGGCGCAGGGTGTCGAGTTCACCGGCCAGCCCGCGCAGCCGGTCGCGCGAGCGCTCCAGGCGGTCCTCGACATGGCGGATATGATCGGCCAGCATGCTGCGGGTGCTGGGACTGACCTGGAGGCGCGATTCAACGATCAGCCGTGCCAGCATCGGCCCCAGCATGCCGGACAGATTGCGCTCGATGCGCTCGCGCAGGCGCTGGAGCTGGCGCGGTCGCCGTTCGTTGAAGTCCATGTGCAGGTCGTTCAGCGCCTTGCCGACTTCCTGGCGGCCGGTGGGCGTGCCGAGGATTTCATCCAGCAGTTCGCTGAACTGCTGCGGCGAGGCCACCGCCAGCGGACGATGTTCGGTGAGTATCGGGGCATTCTGGAAACAGGCGGCGACCGCGCGCCGCTCGTTGGCATCCTGGCGGGTCAGCAGCGACAGCAGGATGAACAGCAGGCTGTTGACACCGAGTGACCATAAGCTGGCTGCGTACCAGATATTCTGATCCTCCAGGCCGAGCAGCCGGCGGGCGTCGAAGCCATTGTCGGTCAGCCCGGCCTGGGTCAGCAGCGGGGCGACCAGCAGCAGATACCAGACCAGCATGCCGCCGGCGAGCCCGCACAGAAAGCCGATCCGGGTGGCCTTCTGCCAGTACAGCACGCCCACCAGTCCGGGCAGGCACTGGGCAACGGCGACGAACGAGATCAGCCCCAGCTCGACCAGGCCGGAGCGCCGTTGCAGCAGGATATAGGTGACGAAGCTGAGCAGGATGATGAAGCAGATCAGCATGCGCCGGCCCCAGATCAGCCAGCGGTACATGTCCAGGGTGGGGTCCGGGTAGCTGGCGGGCAGCAGCAGATGATTCAATGCCATGTGCGACAGGGCCAGGGTGGCGACGATGACCATGGCGCTGGCCGCCGACACGCCGCCCAGAAAAGCCAGGGCCGACAGCAGGGTGCTGCCGCTGCTCAGCGAGACGCCCAGGGTGTAGTAGTCGGCCGGGGTCGCCGGATCGACCACCTGACCGGCCCAGAGGATCGGCAGCACGGCCAGATTGAACAGCAGCAGATACAGCGGAAAGGCCCAGCTCGCCACCAGTAGCGAGCGGCGGCCGAAACTCTCGACGAAGATCATGTGGAACTGGCGCGGCAGCAGAAAAGCGGCGGCGAAGGACAGCAGGATCAGGGTCAGCCAGGGGCCTTCGCGTACCGGCTGGTACAGCCGCTCCAGGGCCTCGGGGTGGGCATCGAGCCAGGTGCCCAGCCCGCTCGGTCCGCCGAACACGCCGAACAGGGCGAACAGTCCCACCGCCAGTATGGCCGCCAGCTTGACCAGCGATTCGAAGGCGATGGCCACCACCAGCCCGGTATGCTTCTCGCGCGGGGATACATGGCGGGCGCCGAACAGCACCGCGAACACGATCAGGATCAGACAGAACAGCAGCCCTTCCTTGAACGGGGTACCGCTCTGGGTCAGGATGGCGAAGGATTCGGCCACCGCGCTGATCTGCAGCGCGATATAGGGCAGGGTGGCGGCCAGCATCAACAGGGTGACCATGATGCCGGCCAGCTGGCTGGAGTAGCGGAAGGCGAACAGGTCGGCCAGGGAACTGAGCTGGTAATCCTCGGTCAGGCGCAGAATCGGCGCCAGCAGCAGTGGCGCCAGGATGAAGGCCAGGGTGGGGCCGAGGTAGATGGTCATGAACAGCAGCCCATGATCCTGGGCGAAGCCCACGCTGCCATAGTAACTCCACGAGGTGCTGTAGACGCCCAGCGACAGGGCGTAAACCAGCGGGTGGCGCACCAGGCGGGCCGGCACCAGGCCGCGGTCGGTGAGATAGGCGATCAGGAACAGCGTCAGCAGGTAGACGACGGTGGTCAGGAACAGCTTGTCCTGGTCGAACATCTCAGCCGCGGTTGTAGCGCTGGACCAGCGCGGTCAGCGCGATCAGGCCGCCCCACAGCAGAAACGGCAGATACCAGGCGCTGTGCGGTCTCGCCCACCAGTAGAGCAGGGGTGGGGCGAACAGCAGCACCGCCACGAGCAGCAGCATGACCACGGTATCGGATGACGATGGGCGGTTGAGCATGGTGGTTGGCGATGCGCCGGCATAGTTTGACGCTTATTATCGGTATCGTCGGCGAGTGCGTCAAAATTGCGCAAGCTCAGGATCGGGTCGATGAGGTGAAGGGGGGCTTATCGCCCCGGGCTTGGAATACAGATATGACCCGGCTATCTAGAACTCTACATAGCCGGGTCAGCTCCGGATGTCTGTGGTGAGGGCTACTGCGTCCGGCCTTGTTGGACGCCGCGCTGGAAGGCATCCTGTTCCCGCTGGCGCTGGGACTCGATGAGATATCCGGCCCCGGCGCCGGCGGCGGCGCCGGCCAGCCCCCAACCCCAACTCCCGGTCGCCG
>CAYMHN010000158.1:0-7842 GCA_964390235.1 uncultured Candidatus Competibacteraceae bacterium | reverse complement strand
CGTGGTACCGAACTCCGAGTTCATGAACACCAATGTCATCAACTGGACCCTGCAGGAGCCCTATCGGAGGGTGCATTATCCGTTCCGGGTGGCATTCGGGTTCGACAAGGAACTGGTCCGCAAGGCCGGTCTGGAAGCCGCCGAGAAAGTGCCACATACCTTGTCGGGTCTACCCGGCAAGAACCCTCAGGTATGGCTGGTCGGGTACGGGGAAAATGGCTACAACTTCGAACTGGTGGTGTGGTTGACCCCGAGTGCGGTAAAACGGCCGCAGGCGGTACAGGCCGCCTATTACTGGGAACTGGAATCCGCATTGCAGAAGCACCGCATCGAGGTGCCGGTGCCACAGCGCGATCTGCGGCTGCGCGAGGGTGCCACGGGTTGGACCACGACGGCCATCGGTGGCAATACGCCACCGGGTCATGATTAAAGCGCGTCGGTTCCGGTCTCGCCGGTGCGGATGCGAACCACCTGCTCCAGTTCGGTGACGAAGATCTTGCCGTCACCGATCTTGCCGGTGCCGGCTGCCTTGAGAATCACTTCCTGAACCCGATCCAGCATGGCCTCGTCGATGGCGATATCCAGTTTTACCTTGGGCAGAAAATCGACCACGTATTCGGCGCCCCGATAGAGTTCGGTGTGGCCCTTTTGACGGCCGAAACCCTTGACCTCGGTAACCGTCATGCCGTGCACGCCGATTTCGGACAGGGCTTCGCGCACGTCGTCCAGCTTGAAGGGCTTGATGATGGCGGTAACCAGTTTCATCGTTCGGTTCCCCTGAGTGGTCTGACGGACTGAACCAAGACTATAACGATTACGGACGGTGAGCGCCAGACGCGCCCACCGATCCGCCCGATATCGATGATCAGGCCTTGCTGGCCGTGAACTCCGGATAGGCTTCGAGACCGCATTCGTGCAGATCGACGCCGTTGTATTCCTGTTCCTCGCTGACCCGGATGCCCATGGTCCCCTTGATCAGCGCCCAAACGATGAAGCTGGCGAAGAACACGAAACCAAGAATGGTGCCGAGGCCGGTGAGCTGGGCGGCCAGGGTGGCGTCGGGGTTGGTCAGGGTGACGGCCAGCAGCCCCCAGATGCCGACGGTGCCATGGACCGATATGGCGCCGACCGGGTCGTCAATCCGCATCTTGTCGAGAATGACGATGGAGAACACCACCAGTACACCGCCGATGGCTCCGATGACCGCGGCCAGCCCCGGGGTCGGGGTCAGCGGTTCGGCGGTGATGGCCACCAGACCGGCCAGGGCGCCGTTCAGTGCCATGGTCAGATCGGCTTTGCCGAATACCAGCCGGGCGGTGATCAAGGCGGCCACCACACCACCCGCCGCGGACAGATTGGTGTTGACGAAGATCATGGCCACATTGTTGGCGGAACCGACATCCGACACCTTGAGCTCGGAGCCGCCGTTGAAACCGAACCAGCCCAGCCAGAGGATGAACGTACCCAGCGTGGCCAGCGGCAGATTGGCGCCGGGCAGAGCGTTGATCTGTCCACCGGGGCCGTATTTACCCTTGCGGGCACCGAGTAGCAGCACACCGGCCAGGGCGGCGGTGGCACCCGCCATGTGCACCACGCCGGAACCGGCGAAATCCAGGAAGCCCAGTTCGTCCAGAAAGCCTCCGCCCCACTTCCAGTAGCCTTGCAGGGGATAGATGAACCCGGTGAAGACCACCGCGAACAGCAGAAACGCCCATAGCTTCATGCGCTCGGCTACCGCTCCCGAGACGATGGACATGGCGGTGGCGACGAACACGACCTGGAAGAAGAAATCCGCCATATTGGAATAGTACGGTGCGTCTTCGCTGTCGGCGATCACCTCGGCAACAGTATTGTCCGCCCCCAGGAAGAAGCTGACGCCCGGCCACAGACCGCTGATGGCGCTGTCCGGATACATGATGTTGTAACCGACCAGCATGTACATGATGCAGGCGATGGAATACAGGGCAACGTTCTTGGTCAGGATCTCGGCGGTGTTCTTGGCCCGCACCAGACCGGATTCCAGCATGGCGAAACCGGCGGCCATCCACATGACCAGCGCACCGGACATCAAGAAATAAAACGTGTCCAGGGCGTAGCTGATTTGCGCGACTTGTTGCGTAAATTGGGTAAGTTCTTCCACGTCGATACCTCGCTGTTGATTTTGATCCCGGGGGTAATTACAGGGCGGAGGCGCCGGTTTCGCCGGTGCGAATGCGGATGGCCTGTTCCAGATCGGTGACGAAGATCTTGCCGTCACCGATCTTTCCGGTATTCGCGGCCTTGGTGATGGCTTCGGTAACCCGCTCGGCCAGATCCGGGGCGACAGCCACCTCCAGTTTGACCTTGGGGAGGAAATCCACGACGTACTCCGCGCCGCGATACAGCTCGGTATGCCCTTTCTGGCGACCGAAACCCTTGACTTCAGTCACGGTAATGCCCTGCACGCCGATTTCGGACAGGGCTTCGCGCACGTCGTCCAGCTTGAAGGGCTTGATGATGGCGGTAATCATTTTCATGGCGGTTTGACTCCAGTTGCCGGTCATGCCTGCACGTTGCCGCCCGCCAGTTCCTCGGTACGGCAGCCGTCGCTCGCGGTCTGCTTTGAGCATACCTTGTGCCATGCTTGAAATAGCTTTTATAAACATTGGCTTGAAGATTACACAAGAGGACCAGCGAGGAATGAATTGCACCAATATAATGCATTGTTACGCCTATTGATCAATTTTGGTGCAATCCGGTATTTACCAAGCCGACGCGGTTACACTAGCCCCGCCACATGCTTAACTGGAGGCCCTCAAATGCTCGATCCCAAACAGCTTGACGATCTAGCCAAACGCCTGGCGGAAGCGCTGCCACCCGGTGTGCGCCAACTGCAAACCGATCTGGAGAACAACTTTCGCGCCGCCTTGCAATCGGTGTTCGCCCGCATGGATCTGGTGACGCGCGAGGATTTCGAGGTACAGCAGGCGGTACTGGCACGGACTCGGGCGCGGCTGGAAGTGCTGGAGCAGCAGGTGATGGCGCTGGAGCAGCAGTTGCGCGCGGCCAATACCCTACCGGCAGCCGACCACCCTCCGCAAGCCCCAGGGGAGCGATGAGGCGGCGGCGGGCGACAGTTGCCAGCGGCCACCCCTGCGTGTCCGAGGCCGCCGCCGAGATGTTGCGCAATGGCGGTAATGCGTTCGATGCGGTAGTGGCGGCGGCCTATGCCGCGGCGGTGGCCGAACCCGGACTGACCAGCCTGGGCGGTGGCGGGTTTCTGCTGGCACGTCCGGTCGATGTTCCCGCGACGCTGTTCGATTTTTTTGTCGACACGCCGGGGCGCGAACGGCAAGACAGTCTCGCTCCGCCCCATTTCGTCCCGGTCACGGTACGGTTTCCCGGCAGCAGCCAGATTTTCAACGCCGGTCTGGGTTCGGTCGCCGTGCCGGGCACACTGGCGGGGCTGTTGCATGTCCATGCCCGACTCGGGAATCTGGACCTGGCAGCAGTGACCTCCCCTGCGGGGCGGCTGGCCCGGCAGGGGTTGACCGTCAATCGCCAGCAGGCCTACATCTTCACGCTGCTGGAACCGATACTGATGCTGACCGGGGCGGGGCGACGGCTATTCGCACCGAGGGGCCGGTTGCTCACGGCCGGCGAGCGGTTCGTCAACCCCGAGCTGGCCTGGTTTCTCGACGGTTTACCAGGGACCGCAGAGTCCTTTTACGAGGGAGAACTGGCCGCCGAGATCGCCACCGACATGGCCGCCGGCCAGGGTCTGCTGGGCGCGGAGGATCTGGGTGCCTATCGGGTATTGGAGCGCCAGCCGCTGGAGGTCGGCTATCGGGACTGTCAGCTGCTGACCAACCCATCACCGTCTTTCGGTGGCTTGCTCATCGCCCTGTCGCTGCAGCTGCTGGAAAGCGGATCACTAGCCGATGTCCGGTATGGCGAGGCGCGGCATCTGCAGTTGCTGGCCGCCGCGCTGATCGAAGTGGAACAGCTGCGCGATGCCTGTCTGTCCGGTCGGGTCGATCAAGCGCAATTGGTGCTGAGTCAGCACCGGGTACGCCTGGCCAGCGGCGGCACTACCCATATCAGTGTCTGCGATGCGCTGGGTAATGCGGCCAGCATGACGGTTTCCAATGGCGAAGGTTCCGGCTATCTGGCGCCAGAAACCGGCATCATGCTCAACAATATGTTGGGCGAGGACGACCTGCATCCCGAGGGCTTTCACCGCGACCCGCCGGGCCAGCGCGTGGCATCGATGATGGCACCCAGCCTGCTGCTGCGGGATGGCGAGCTGCAGCTGGTACTGGGCAGCGGCGGCAGCAAACGGATTCGCAGTGCCCTGCTGCAGGTGCTCAGCAACACGGTCGATTTCGCCATGCCACTGGCTGAAGCGATCACCATGCCAAGGGTACACTGGGATGGCGAGCGCTTGCAGCTGGAGCCCGGATTTCCCGAGGCGGTGCTGACGGTGCTGGAAAAACGTTGGCCACTGAACCGCTGGTCGGTGCAGGATATGTATTTCGGAGGCGTACACGCGGTGACGCCTCATGGTTTTGCTTGTGGCGATCCAAGGCGTGGCGGACACGCCTTGGTGATCGACTAATCGATGGAGGATTCGAGGGGAATGGTCGCTGTGAAATCCGAGCGGGTGCTGGGCCGGCTCCAGGAATACGCCCTGCTGATGCGCTGGGATCGGCCGATCGGCGCCTTGTTGCTGCTATGGCCGGCCTTGTGGGCACTGTGGCTGGCCGGTGGCGGGCAACCATTGCAGGAGGTGGTATTGATCTTCCTGCTGGGGGTCTGGGTGATGCGCTCCGCCGGCTGTGTGGTCAACGATATCGCCGATCGGGAGTTCGATCCCTTCGTCAGCCGCACCCGTGAGCGGCCACTGGCGGCGGGGCGGATCAGTCTGCGCGAAGCCCTGCTGGTGGCCCTGGTGCTAGGCCTGCTGGCCCTGGGCCTGGCTCTGCTGTTGAATTGGCTGGCTCTGCTACTGGCCCTGGTCGGCGCCCTGCTAGCCGCCAGCTATCCGTTCATGAAGCGTTTCCACCACCTGCCACAGCTCAATCTAGGGCTGGCCTTCGGCTGGAGCATCCCGATGGCTTATGCGGCCCTGACCGATACCGTCCCCGCCGAGGCCTGGGTACTGTTCGTGGCCAATATCGCCTGGGTGCTGGTCTACGATACCGAGTATGCCATGGCCGATCGCGAGGACGATCTCAAGATCGGTGTCAAATCCTCCGCCATCCTGTTCGGCGAACGGGACCGGCTGGCGATCGGCCTGCTGCAAGTGGGCACGGTCGTGTTGCTGGGACTGGTCGGGTTGTTGAACGGCTTGGGCTGGATATACTTCCTGGGACTGGCCGTCGCAGGCTGGCTGTTTCTGTATCAGCAGTATCTGATCCGGGAACGGGAGCCGGGTGAGTGCTTCAAGGCTTTTCTGAATAACAACGGGGTGGGACTGGCGGTGTTCTGTGGTCTGCTGCTCGATCAGCTGCCCTGATCCGGCCTGTTCCACCTTGGCGGAGTGTGTTATCTTCGCTGTTTGAAAACCATTTCATCAATCCATGTCGGCACGAAGCGCCAGCATTAGTCGCGATACGCTGGAAACCCGTATCCAGATCAGCCTCAACCTGGATGGCAGCGGCCAATCCGTGCTGGCCAGCGGGGTTCCGTTTCTTGATCACATGCTGGATCAGATCGCCCGCCACGGGCTGATCGATCTCACCGTGGAGGCGTCGGGCGATCGCCACATCGACGACCATCACACGGTCGAGGACGTCGGGATCACGCTCGGACAGACACTGGCGCAGGCACTGGGTGACAAGCGAGGGATCTTCCGTTACGGACATGCCTATGTGCCGCTGGACGAAGCCCTGACTCGGGTGGTGATCGACTTTTCCGGTCGGCCCGGCCTGGAATACAACGTCGATTTTCCGAGAGCCCGGATCGGTCAGTTCGATGTCGATCTGCTACGGGAGTTTTTCCAGGGCTTGGCCAACCATGCCTGGATGACCTTGCATATCGACAATCTGCGCGGCCGCAACGCACACCACATCGCCGAGACCATGTTCAAGGCCTTTGGTCGGGCGCTACGGATGGCAGCCGAACGTGACCCGCGCCGCAGCGACGCGATTCCTTCCACCAAGGGCAGTCTGTAACCCGTCATCTTCCGCGCGCTTCACCATGAACCAGATCGCAGTCATCGATTACGGCATGGGTAATTTGCACTCGGTGGCCCGTGCACTGGAACATGTGGCGCCACGGCAACGGATACGGATCACGCAGCGGGCGGCGGAGATCCTGGCGGCGGATCGGGTGGTGTTTCCCGGCCAGGGGGCGATCCGCGACTGCATGCGGGAATTGGCCCATCATCAGTTGACCGAGGTCGTGCGCCGAGTCGCCACCGAGAAGCCGTTTCTCGGCTTGTGTCTGGGACCACAAGCGCTGCTCGATTACAGCGAGGAAAACGGCGGCGTCGAGACCCTGGGCCTGTTGCCCGGTCGCAGCCGCTGGTTCGGTTCTCGACTCGCCGGCCAGCACCTAGCCAGTCAGCACCTCAAGATTCCGCACATGGGTTGGAACCAGGTCCATCAGCTACGCCCCCATCCCTTATGGGCGCATATTCCCCCTGAAAGTCGATTCTATTTCGTGCACAGCTACTATCTGGAGCCCGGGGACGATGCCCTGATTGCGGGGACGACGGACTACGGTTTCACTTTCGCATCCGCCATCGCCAGCGGCAACCTGTTCGCGGTACAGTTTCACCCCGAAAAGAGTGCGCGCTGGGGCTTGCAGTTACTCGCCAATTTCGTTGCTTGGCATCCCTGACCCGACTCCATTCGAATCACCGCTATCGAGTTGACACCATGCTGCTGATACCGGCTATCGATCTGAAAGACGGCAAGTGTGTACGGCTCCGTCAAGGCCGTATGGATGAGGTCACGGTATTCGCCGATGATCCCGTGGAGATGGCCATGCGCTGGACCGAGGCGGGTGCTCGGCGCCTGCACCTGGTCGATCTGGACGGCGCGGTGGCGGGACGACCGCTCAATCGCGAAGCGATCCGCCGGATCGTCGAGGCGGTGCCCGAGGAGCTCCCGGTGCAGATCGGTGGTGGCATCCGCGATATCGAGGACGCCGAGGCGTATCTCGACCTTGGCGTGCGCTACCTGATCATCGGCACCCAGGCGGTGCGCGAGCCGCACTTCGTCAGCGATTTGTGCATCCAGTTTCCCGGACGTGTCATCGTCGGTCTGGATGCCCGTGATGGTCGGGTGGCGATCGACGGTTGGTCCAAGCTGTCCAGGTTCAACGTGATCGATCTGGCCCGTAATTTCGAGCGTGACGGCGTGGAAGCGATCATTTATACCGATATCGGTCGCGATGGCATGCTCGATGGGGTCAATGTCGAGGCCACCGTGAAGCTGGCGCAAGCGGTAATGATTCCAGTGATCGCGTCCGGCGGGGTCAGCAGCCTGGAGGATATCCGCGCCCTGCATGCCGTGGAGGGCGAGGGTGTTATCGGTGCGATCATCGGCCGGGCCCTGTACGAGGGGCATCTGGACCTCGCTGAAGCCCAGCGACTGGTCGATGGTGCTTGACATGGGACTCGCCAAACGCATCATTCCCTGTCTCGATGTCGATCATGGACGGGTGGTGAAAGGCGTCAATTTCATCGACATCCGTGATGCCGGCGATCCGGTGGAGATCGCGCGCCGTTACAATGAACAGGGCGCCGATGAACTGACCTTTCTCGATATCACCGCCAGCTCGGACGAGCGGGAAACCATGGTGCAGGTGGTGGAACAGGTTGCCGGCGAGGTGTTCATCCCGATGCTGGTCGTG
>CAYMHN010000157.1:0-7854 GCA_964390235.1 uncultured Candidatus Competibacteraceae bacterium | reverse complement strand
GGCGAAGTTCTTCACTGGTGCGGTTGAGGTTGCTGCGATCGTCATACCACATCACAGCAGCGACCACAGTCAGGATGAAAACGCCTACCGCAGCTCCGATCATTGCGAATAGCCGCAATCTTGATCCGTTCTTATCTCCAGGTGAGGTTGGCATAATGCTGGGTTCTCCCTCTTGCGGTGGTGGCTTTTCATCTTGCCGTTCCGTGACAACAGTCGGTTGTTGCTGGCAGTGGTCGAGGTCAGCTAAGAATTGATCCAGCTTTATACGTTGATCGAGATCCTTCTCAAGTAGACATTTCAAAAGTGGTTGAAAACGCTCAAGTTCCGGTGTCAAGGATGGGAAAGAGGCTTGTAGAATTGCATGCTCTAACTCTTTTTTATCTGTTTGTGGAAAAGGATGCTCTTTCGTGAGCATCTGGTAAAACAATACGCCGAGAGACCAGATATCGGTCCGTTCATCGACCGGTTTTGCAATAATTTGTTCGGGACTCATGTATCTGGGCGAGCCTATCAATGTCCCTGCTCTGGTCAAGGTGAGATCGTCGTTCAACGACTTGGCAATGCCGAAATCGGTCAGTACCGGAGCATCGACCTCCTTGCCATAGAAAAGCACATTCGTAGGCTTGACATCCCGGTGGACGATACCGGATTTGTGGGCATAGGCCAGGGCGCTGGCAATCTGTCGGATGTAGGACAGCGTCCGATCCAGCGTAATGCCTTTTTGTATCATCTGTTTGAGGGTGCCTCCCTCATGATATTCCATCACGAGGTAGGGATGGCCGGCATATTCACCGACGGCAAAAACCTTGATGATGTTGGGGTGTTGCAGAGACGCGGCGAATTTTCCTTCGAGGATGAAGCGTTTGGTGAACTCGTTATCCGTATCTCCAAGCAAATGGTGCTTGATGATCTTCACTGCCACCCGTCGCTTCAGCGCTGACTCGGTAGCCGAGTAGACATCCGCCATTGCGCCGCTACCAATCCAGCTGAAATCCGCATAGCCAGGTATGGTCGGCTCAGCGCGGTTTGTTTCCGTTGGCATGATCAGAAACCTTGCGAATCCTCCGGCAACTATAGACCAAAGAGGACCGGGTCGGTAGGCGCGGGTGGCGTCAAGCTCGGGTCGTGATCACACCCTGCCGGGCACGCTCCTGCCGGGATTTTGCAGATGGGTGACCGACAGGGCAAACTGTTGTCCGGGTTACCTGAAGTGGATCACCGATGCACCACTTGATCGAACAGCATCGCGACGAGATCGCCGAACTCTGTCGTCGTCACCATGTGTGCCGACTCGAGGTTTTCGGCTCGGCCGCCCGGGGCCATGACTTCGATGCCGAACAATCCGATGTGGATTTCTTGATGGAGTTCGAGCCTTCCGCCTCGATGGCCTATTCGAAGCATTATTTCGAGTTCCAGGAAGCAGTTGTTAGTACTTGCCGTCGGTACGGATTTCCGAGAGCACACAGGTATCGAGTAGCACCCTCACAGCGATACGTCACGCATCGAGGTACGGTCACGGCGGAGGTCCACATCTTCCAGACTCGGCCCTTCCATCAGATAGGCCTTGAAACCCTTGCGTTTCCCCCGTAGTCGGTCATAGTCCTCCTCGGCGAGAATCACGACCGTCCTGCCGCGGCGCGTGACCCGCTGCGGTCCTTCGGACAGCGCCCGTTGCACCACTTCGCTGAATTTGTTCTTGGCTTCGGCCAATTGCCAATCCATGACGATACCTTATATGGCTAGACAAGCTGGATCAAAATAGGCCCATGCCTTGAGAACTGTCAAGCGTAGGCGAACAGAGCAACAAGTTGCCCGCTTTAGCGCTGTCGAGAAACACCCTATCGATCTCCTTCAAACAGTGTCTCGATATCCCGCGAACGACGATACGGGATAAAGTGTCAAGAGAACTTTCCCGTAAAATGTTCGGAGCGTATGCCCTGGCCTTGCATTCGGGCCTGACATTATAGTCGAATCGACATTACTGACGTGCTGAATCAACAGGTGACCCATGGCCACAGCGTCTCCCGCCCTGCGACTCGCGGGGTTCGATTTTCAGGAACTGTTCCAGGCCCAGGGCCTGGCCCGATTGGACGAGACGTTCATGCATCGACTGGGTGGCCTTGATCCCGCGCTGCGCGATCGCTTGCTGGCTTACCGACAGGGTGACGGGGACTGGCCGGCGCTGGCCGTCAGCGAGCTGCTGCTGGCGGTAGCGCCTCGGTTGGAGGATTTTCTGGCCGAGCTGTTCGCCATCCAGCCGGCGGTCGCCGATGCCCGCGCCGCTGTTCTCAGCCACGATCCGGTGCTGCTGTTCAAGCGGGAACTGGTGCTGAAACGCGCGCGGCGCTACCGCAAGCCGATCATGGATGACTTCGCCACGCTCGATGTCTGGCTAAGTGCTCGGGTCGATGGCGAGCTGGACCGTGAGCTGGCGGTGGCCCGCTACGCCGAGCGACTACTAGCCGACGAGGAGGGCCAGGCTGCCGATCTGGAGCGACTGGTCCAGTGGACCGCGCTGGCCCTGGACGAACCAGCGGGTCAGGCCGAGGTCGACGGCTGGGTCAGCTTCAGGCTGCCACAGAAAATCGACCATGCCCGCCTGGTTCCGCTGACCCGAGCCGATGCCGCGCGGCTGCAAAGCGATCCCGCGCGGTTTCGCCGCCGCGATGGTTTCGACCTGACCGATACGCGCATGAACGCCCGCGAGGTGCAGGGCGAGGTGCACTACTGCAAGTACTGCCATGATCACGAGGGCGATTTCTGCTCGATCGGCTTTCCGGAAAAGAAAGGCCAACCGGATCTCGGCCTCAAGCGCGATCCGCTGCAAAACGTGCTGACCGGCTGTCCGCTGGAGGAGAAAATCTCCGAGATGCACCAACTCAAGCGCGACGGCCACAACCTGGCGGCGCTGGCGGTGGTCATGGTCGACAACCCGATGGTGCCGGCCACCGGACATCGGATCTGCAACGACTGCATGAAAGGCTGCATCTACCAGAAACAGGATCCGGTCAACATCCCGCAGATCGAAACCCGGGTACTGACCGATGTGCTGGATCTGCCCTGGGGCGTGGAACTCTACGATCTGCTGACCCGCTGGAACCCGCTACGCCACGATCAATACGTCATGCAGCCCTACAACGGCCGCAAGGTGCTGATCGCCGGCCTGGGGCCGGCCGGCTTCACCATGGCCCATCACCTGACCATGGCCGGCTGCGCGGTGGTCGGCATCGATGGCCTCAAGATCGAGCCTCTGCCGCGCCAGTTGCTGGAAAAACCGGTCCGTGACTGGACGTCGCTGAAGGAACCGCTGGACGAGCGGATCCTCTACGGTTTCGGTGGCGTGGCCGAATACGGCATCACGGTGCGCTGGGACAAGAACTTCCTGAAGCTCATCTACCTGACCCTGGCCCGGCGGCGCCATTTTCAGGTGTTCGGCGGCGTGCGCCTGGGGGGTACGCTGAATCTGGAAGACACCCGGGGTCTGGGCTTCGATCACGTCTGCATCGCCACCGGAGCCGGTTACCCGCGGGTGGTCAATATCGGCAACTCGCTGGCCCGCGGCATGCGCCAGGCCAATGATTTCCTGATGGCCTTGCAGCTCACCGGCGCCGGCAAGTCATCCAGCCTGGCCAATCTCCAGGTCCGGCTGCCGGCGGTCGTCATCGGCGGCGGCCTGACCGGTATCGACACGGCCACCGAGGTGCAGGCGCATTACATCAAGCAGGTCGAGAAAACCCTGCACCGGCATGAGACCCTGGTCACGCGTTATGGCGAACAGCCGCTGCGGGGTCGGCTCAGTCCGGAAGATCAGCTCATCCTCGACGAGTTCCTGGAGCATGGCCGGGCGGTCCGGGACGAGCGGGAGCGGGCCGCGGCGGCCGGAGAGGCGCCGGATTTCATAGCACTGCTACGCCAATGGGGCGGGGTGACGCTGGCCTACCGCAAGGGACTGAACGCCTCGCCGGCCTATGTGCGCAACCACGAGGAAGTGATCAAGGCCATGGAAGAGGGTCTTTACTACGCCGAGGGGCTGGACCCGATCGAAACCAGGTTGGACCAGTACGGGCATGTCGAAACCCTGGTCTGCCGACGCATGGTCTGGCAGGAGGGGCGCTGGCTGGCGACCAAGGAACTGCACACCCTGCCGGCCCGCTCGATCTTCGTCGCCGCCGGCACCGTGCCCAATATCATCTACGAGAAAGAGCATCCGGGCAGTTTCGAGCTGGACGGCAAGAATTTTCTGCCGCATATCGAGCATGAGGGCCTGCTGCAGCCGGTGCGCACGGTCGAGCACAGCAAGCTGCCCGAATTCGGACCCTTCACGTCCTACAACGACCAGGGCCGCATGGTCACCTTTCTGGGCGATACCCATCCGGTATTCAACGGCAGCGTGGTCAAGGCCATCGCCTCCAGCAAGCGCAGCTACCCCGAGATCCTGAATGCCCTGAGCCATCTGCCCGAGCCCGATGAAAGTGACTATCCACGGTTTCGCAATCACCTGGACGAGCTGCTGACCGCACGAGTGGCCGAGGTCAACCGGACCAATCCGGCCATTACCGAACTCTGGATCAAGGCGCCGCTGGCGGCGCGTAAGTTCCAGCCGGGTCAGTTCTTCCGCTTGCAGACTTTCGAGGCCACCAGTCCGGTGGTGGCCGGCACCCGCTTGCAAGTGCCGCTGCTGACGGTCAGCGGTGCCGGAGTCAAGGACGACATGATCCGGTTGCTGGTGCTGCAATGGGGGACCGGGCCGCGGGTGGTCAACCGACTGGAACCCGGTGATCCGATCATCCTGATGGGTCCCACCGGCGCCCCGATCGATATCCCCGAGAACCAGACCGTGCTGGTGGTGGCCGGGCGTTGGGGGGCCGCGGTGATGCTGGATATCGGACCGGCGCTGCGGGAAGCCGGCAACCGGGTGCTGTATCTGGCGGCTTTCGGTTCGGCTTCCGAACTCGACTATCAGACCGAGCTGGAAGCCGCCGCCGACCAGATCATCTGGTGCGTCGGCCAGGGTCCGCTGATCAAGTCGAACCGGCCGCGGGACATCAGCATCGAGGCCAGCGACGTGATCGAGGTGCTGCGCCGCTACGGTGACGGAGAACTCGGCGACGGCGGTCTGTCCCTGGCCGAGATCGACCGGCTGATGGTGATGGGCTCGACCGGCTTGCTCAAGGGCTTGCAGGCCGCGCTCAAGGGCGAACTGGCGACCCGTTTCAAACCCCAACTGCTGGCCACCGGTACCGTCGGCAGTCCGATGCAGTGCATGCTCAAGGGGGTGTGCGCCCAGTGCCTGCAATGGCAGATCGACCCGAAGACCGGTGAGCGCACCCGGGCGGTATTTTCCTGCGCCGCTCAGGATCAGCCGCTGGCCTGGATCGATCTCGACAACCTCAGCGCGCGGCAGCGCCAGAACAGTCTGGCCGATCAGCTCAGCGCGCTGTGGCTGGATTACGTGCTGGAACAGGAGGGTGCATGAGGGCCGATTCGTTTCAGAAAGGTTGACGCGGTCTGGTGTTTTCGCATAACGTCCCATTCCAGCAATCTATAAATACTGGGTTAACCCGGTTGCAAGGGCAATAAAAACAATAGTTTGGCGTACCGGAACCCCGGCGTGCCGACTCGGAGGAGTGAGTACAGCCCAGCGACTCCGAACTGAGAGGTACGCATGAGAAGAAATCTTCTTCGCTGTCTGTTGATCATCGCTGGTCTCGGTATGACCGGTATCGGCAAAGCGGAGCTGGGTGTAGCCAGCTACTACCATGACAAATTCCATGGCCGCACCACGGCCTGTGGCCAGCGGTTCGATCAAGGCCGCTTGACGGCCGCCCACAAGCAACTGCCTTGTGGCACCCAGGTGCGGGTAACGCGGCGTGACACGGGCCGCTCCGTGGTGGTGACCGTCAACGACCGCGGTCCGTTCATCAAGGGTCGGGTGATCGACCTGAGCAAGGAAGCCGCCCGTCAGCTGCGGATGGTGCAGAACGGACTGGCGCCGGTGCAGGTGACGGTGCTCGAACGTCCCGGCCGAACCACCCGTTGATTCGGCTGGTCGCCGGGTGGTCGGCCGTCGCCGACCGCCGCCTTCGGACGGCGACGATGTGAGCCGTCAGCCATGACCGCAAGGCGACTCCTCACGTCGCTATTTGCGGTCCTGCTGCTGATCGGATGCAACACCATGCCATCCATGCCCACCGTCGAACACGTCGATATCGAGCGTTTCATGGGCGATTGGTATGTGATCGCAAACATCCCGACCTTCATCGAGCGCGATGCCTACAACGCCGTGGAGCGCTACAGTCTCGACCAGGACGGCACCATCGATACGGTCTTCACCTTCCGCAAGGGCGACTTCGATGGCGAACCCAAGCGCTACAATCCGCGCGGCTTCATCCGCAGCGAAAACAATGCCGAATGGGGCATGCAGTTCATCTGGCCGATCAAGGCCGAGTTCCTGATCATCCATCTGGACGAGGACTACAGCCAGACCGTCATCGGCCGCACCAAGCGCGACTATGTCTGGATCATGTCCCGCGAACCCGAACTGCCCGAAGCGGATTACAAGGCGATACTCGCCAAGCTCGACGGGCTGGGCTACGACATCGGCGCGATTCGCAAAGTCCCGCAGCGCTGGCCTGAAGGCTGACCCGGGTCAGCCGGTCGTGGCGCAGCGGTGTAGGGCAAAGGCGTCGGCACGCTGGACCAGCGTGCTCTTTCCGGGCCGCTTTTCGGGTGCTTGGTTCAGCGCTGGGTTATCCGTCTCCGCGTCGAGGGTCGCGCACGAGTTGACGGCAGTTCCTCCCGCAGAATCTCCCGAAGGCGACTCTCTGTAACCGGGCGATCAGTCTCGGCAAGGTACTGACGCAAAGCATCATTCATCATGGTTTGATACCCGGTCCCGGCTTTCTCGGCCCGTGCTCGGAAAACCTCGAGAATAGCGTTGTCGATGTATATGGAGATACGGGTCTTGCCCTTTTGAGAAATCAAGGCCCCGCGCTTGCCTTTCGAGAAGTCGTATTCAGCCCTCATAGTCTTTCACCTCGCGTTTGGTCGCTCGGCGCACCGAGATTAGACGGATGTTCGGCTCGCGAATCGTGTAAACGGCTACGAGAATTCGACCTGCGCTGCCCAGACCTACGGCGATAAATCGCTCTTCGCCTTCCGCGTCCGGATCAGGGCAATGGATGGCCAACGGATCTGAAAATACACCTTCGGCGTCCGAGAACGGTACGCCGTGCTTCTTCAGGTTCTCCGCTGCCTTGTCCGGATCAAATTCGAACTCCATGCAGTAATAGTATATACAACATATGCATGGGTCAAGGCGCTGCGAAGAAGACGGCTAACGCCTGCCATCACTTGGCCGACCACCTCGCGACGGATTCTCGTGTCAGAGCTGCGCTTGACCTCGACAAAAGTTGGCCGACCATGTTGGTCCAACAGCAAATGGTCGACGGACCATCGATCCCCACTGTCTTCTGCTCCCGGAATGCCGGCTTCCCGCCGCACCACTAGCCATCTGGGCGGTCGGTCGGGGTTGATCTGCTCTCCGACCAAGATCTCGGGGTGTCTGTCGACAAGCGCTTGAAGCAGATCCTCCGTCTCATATTGCCGATGAGGCACCCGCTCAAGCTGCCCGTGCCCATCGACGAGAAAGATGCTATCCGAGTCAGTCATTGGGTATTCAGCGCTAACGCTGCCTTCAGCGGTGCCAGCGCGACAGCGACTGCATCCGCTGAAAGGTCTTGTGTACGCCCGACATGGGCATGAACTGATGGGGTGAAAGTCCCCTGTAGGAGTACCTGTGATGTCCACGTTGTGGACGACTGTAACTACTAGCCGACGGCAAGGGCAGCCCCG
>CAYMHN010000156.1:0-7874 GCA_964390235.1 uncultured Candidatus Competibacteraceae bacterium | reverse complement strand
CGCCGTCCGCTGCATGCTGGACGTTGGGCGGCACGAGTACCAGCGCGCCGCGAGGAGAGACAGATGACGACTCGGCCGAAGATCCCACCGGCAACCGAAACCGATCTGCTCGCGAAGAGCGGACGGCGGTGCGCCATCTGTGTCGCGCTCGACGGCAACATCGACGTGCAGTCCGGCCAAATTGCGCATGTTGACCGCGAACGTGCAAACAACGCGATCGACAATCTCTGCTTTTTGTGCCTGCGTCATCACGACGAGTACGACTCCCGCACGAGTCAAAGCAAAGGCATCACGGAGAAAGAACTCCGTGCCTATCGGGAGCGGCTCTACGCGGAGCTCCCATCCATTCTTTCTCGAGAAGTGCGGAAGGCTGGTGATGTTGTCGTGAACGGGGACCTCTCGGCGGGCTCAGGGGAACACGGGCCTGGGGGAGACGTTCGCGTGGAAGCGGGTACTGGGCGAAGGGGTGCGTCTGGCGGCGACGCCAGGGTCGGACCAGGGACGTTCCGCGCAGGAGACGGTGGCGTCGGCAAGGGCGGAGACCTGATCATCAAGGGGGGGACGCCGAGTAGTGTTGACTCGCGTCGCTTCGACCGCGGAGCGTCCGGACGTGCCGCCCAACCGAGCGTTAGGTGCGACGACGGCAGCAGGGTCCAATATACCATTACATAAGTTGACTATGCGAGGTTTCCTGATGAAGTCAGAGATCGAAGAGATCACCGAAAAAGCCCTCAAGCTCCCATCAACCGCTAGAGCATCCTTAGCGGAACTACTGCTAGAAAGTCTAGATTATGAAGAGAATTTTCTGATTTCAGATGAGTGGATGGACGAAATTAAGAAACGCTGCCGTGAAATAGATGAAGGAAAGGTACATCTCATATCAGCAGAAGACGCATTGGCTCAGCTTCAGAAAAAATATTCATGAATCCCTGCTGGTTTCATCCGGAAGCGCTTGCAGAGGCCGATGAGGCGGCTGCGTTCTATAAAGAGCAACAGCCTGATCTTGAGGTACGCTTTCTGGAAGCGTTGAACGACGCAATTTCCAGAATAAGGAGAAACCCATTGATCTATCGTCGCATCGAAGGGGAAGTAAGGAAGTGTCGGATACTGCGCTTTCCCTATGGTGTCATATACCGCGTCAGTAATGATTGCATAGAGGTCATCGCGGTCATGCATCTCAGGCAGCAGCCGGGTTATTGGAAATCACGCACCTAACTGTCGGGTCCTGGATGATTGGATACCCGCTTGACGAACCGCTCGCACTCCTCGCGCAGGGTCTTGCGCTGCTTCCGACGCTTCCGATGGCCGGGTCTGTCGACGAAGCGACAGGTGGCGAAGGTTCGGTGCGCTCCGGCGCGAACGGGCTTGACCTTTCATCAGCTTACCAGTAACTTCACATGTTCTCTTGACTAGCTTGCCCGGGTTCCGGGGTCGGCTATTCCGGATCGTTTTCGTTACCCGTATGCCGAGGAGACCCCGCAGTGGAACTGACCGGATCCGAGATTGTCATCCGCGCCTTGAAAGAAGAGGGCGTTGAATATGTATTCGGGTATCCGGGTGGTGCCGTACTGCATATTTATGACGCCTTGCACGCCCAGAACGACATCAAGCACATTCTGGTCCGGCATGAGCAGGCCGCGACCCATGCCGCCGACGGCTACGCCCGCGCCACCGGCAAGCCCGGCATCGTGCTGGTCACCTCCGGTCCGGGCCTGACCAATGCCGTCACCGGCATCGCGACCGCCTACATGGATTCGGTGCCCATGATCATCCTGTCCGGTCAGGTGCCGACCAAGCTGATCGGCAACGATGCCTTCCAGGAAGTCGATTCGGTGGGCATCACCCGGCCCTGCGTCAAGCACAATTTCCTGGTCAAGGATGTGAAGCTGCTGGCGGAGACGCTCAAGAAGGCGTTCTACATCGCCACCACGGGTCGCCCCGGCCCGGTGCTGGTGGACCTGCCCAAGGACATCACCAACGCCAGAACCGCCTATCATTATCCCAGCCGGGTGAAGATGCGCTCCTACAACCCGACCGTCAAGGGGCATACCGGCCAGATTCGCAAGGCCGTGAATCTCATGCTGCAAGCCGAGCGGCCGATCATCTACGCCGGCGGCGGGGTCATCCTCAGCGATAGTTCCAAGGAACTGATCGAGCTGACCCGGATGCTGGGCTACCCGATCACCAATACCCTGATGGGTCTGGGCGCCTATCCGGCCACCGATCCGCAGTTCGTCGGCATGCTGGGCATGCATGGCACCTACGAGGCCAATATGGCGATGCACGATTGCGATGTGATGATCGCCATCGGCTCCCGATTCGACGACCGCGTCACCGGCAATCTGGAAAAGTTCTCCCCCTATGCGCGCATCGTTCATGTCGATATCGATCCCTCCTCGATCGCCAAGAACGTACCGGTGGAGGTGCCGATCGTCGGATCGGTGCCGAATGTGCTGCGCTCGATGATCGACGTCATCAAGGACGAGGGCTTGCAGCCCCGCCGGGAAGCGGTGGCACGGTGGTGGAAGCAGATCGACGAGTGGCGGTCGGTGGAGTCGCTGCGTTATCAGCACAGCGATACCTTGATCAAGCCGCAGTTCGTGATCGAAAAACTTTATGAGGTCACCCGGGGTGATGCCATCGTCACCTCCGATGTCGGCCAGCATCAGATGTGGGCCGCCCAGTACTACAAATTCGATTTGCCGCGCCGCTGGATCAACTCCGGTGGTCTGGGCACCATGGGCTTCGGCCTGCCGGCCGCCATGGGCGCCAAGCTGGCCTATCCGGATCTCGACGTGGCCTGCGTCACCGGCGAGGGCAGCATCCAGATGATGCTGCAGGAACTCTCGACCATGTTGCAATACCGCACGCCGGTCAAGATCGTCAACATCAACAACCGCTATCTGGGCATGGTACGGCAGTGGCAGGAGTTCTTCTACGAGAAGCGCTACGCCATGTCGTACATGGATGCTTTGCCGGATTTCGTCAAGCTGGCCGAAGCCTACGGCCATGTCGGCATGCTGATCGAGAAGCCGGGCGATGTCGAGGGGGCGTTGCGGGAGGCGTTCGCCATGAAGGATCGCACCGTGTTCATGGATTTCATCACCGATCCCGAAGAGAACGTGTTCCCGATGATTCCGGCCGGTGGCGCGCACAACGAGATGCTGCTGGCGGGTCGCGATGAGATGAAATCCACCAACGAAGAAGGCATGGTGCTGGTCTGACGTCATGAGACACATCATTTCAATCCTGCTGGAAAACGAATCGGGCGCCCTGTCGCGCGTCGCCAATCTGTTCTCGGCGCGCGGGTACAATATCGAGTCGCTGTGCGTGGCGCCGACCGAAGACCCCTCACTGTCGCGCATGACCCTGGTGACCACCGGAACCGACGAGATCATCGAGCAGATCGTCAAGCAGCTCAACAAGCTGATCGAAGTGGTGAAGCTCAGCGACCTGACCGAGGGCAGCCACATCGAGCGCGAGCTGATGCTGGCCAAGTTGCGCGCCGCGGGCGAACAGCGCGCCGAGGTGCTGCGCTTGACCGAGATTTTCCGCGGTCACGTCATCGATGTCACGGAGTCCACTTACACCATTGAAATGACCGGTCCCGGCGACAAGCTGGACGGCTTTCTCCAGGCGGCCGGCAAGGACAACCTGCTGGAAGTGACCCGCACCGGGGTGACCGGTATCGCTCGCGGCGTCAAGGCGCTGCGACTCTGAGAATCCTGCCGGCGGCGCGTCGCCGGCTTCGACCGACCTGTTTGGACAATTCCCATGGCTATGAATATCTACTATGACAAAGACGCCGATCTGTCGCTGATCCAGGGCAAGACGGTGGCGGTGATCGGCTACGGCTCCCAGGGCCATGCCCATGCCAACAATCTCAAGGAGTCCGGTGTCGACAAGGTGACCGTCGGCCTGCGGCCGGATTCGAGTTCGGTAGCCAAGGCGGAGAACGCCGGCCTGACCGTCAAGTCGGTCGAGGAGGCCGTCGCGGCGGCCGATGTGATCATGATTCTGGCGCCCGACGAACATCAGGCCGCCTTGTACAGCGAACAGATCCTGCCCAATCTGAAGCAGGGCGCGACCCTGGCTTTCGCCCACGGTTTCAATATCCACTTCGGTCAGATCGAGCCGCGCGCCGATCTGGACGTGATCATGATCGCCCCCAAGGGACCCGGGCATACGGTGCGCTCCACCTATGTCGGCGGCGGCGGCGTGCCCTGTCTGATCGCCGTGGCTCGGGATGTCTCCGGTCAGGCCAAGGAGATCGCCCTGTCCTATGCCTCGGCCATCGGTGGTGGCCGGGCCGGGATCATCGAGACCAATTTCCGCGAGGAGACCGAAACCGATCTGTTCGGCGAGCAGGTGGTGCTGTGCGGCGGCCTGACCGCGCTGATCGAGGCCGGTTACGAGACCCTGGTGGAAGCCGGCTACTCGCCCGAGATGGCCTATTTCGAGTGCCTGCACGAAGTCAAGCTCATCGTTGACTTGATCTACGAGGGCGGCATCGCCAATATGCGGTATTCGATTTCGAACACCGCGGAGTACGGTGACGTGACCCGCGGGCCACGGGTGGTCACCGATCAGACCAAGGCCGAGATGAAGCGGATTCTGGAGGAGATCCAGACCGGCCGCTTTGCCCGGGAATTCGTGCTGGAGAACCGTGCCGGCGCCCCGACGCTCAAGGCCATGCGCCGCATCAGTCAGGAGCACTCCATCGAGCAGGTTGGCGCGCGGCTGCGGGGCATGATGCCCTGGATATCGGCCAACCGGCTGGTCGACAAGACCAAGAACTGAGCTGCTGCGGGCGTTTGTGCCCGCTCAGGTAGCCGATCCGTGAACGAAGAAACACCCCAGCGCAAACGCCACCGCGGCATCTATCTGCTGCCGAACCTATTCACCACGGCGGCGTTGTTCTCCGGTTTCTACGCCATCGTGGCTGCCATGGAGGGGCGCTTCGGCGTCGCCTCCATCGCCGTGGTCATCGCCATGGTGCTGGACAATCTGGACGGGCGCATCGCCCGCATGACCCATACCAGCAGCGATTTCGGTGCCGAGTACGATAGCCTGTCCGACATGGTCTCGTTCGGTGTCGCCCCGGCGCTGATCATGTACGAATGGGCGCTGTCCAGCATGGCCAATCTCGGCTGGGTGCCGGCCAAGCTGGGCTGGCTGGCGGCCTTTCTGTACGCGGCGGCCACGGCCCTGCGGCTGGCCCGCTTCAACACCCAGGTCGGGCATGCGGACAAGCGCTATTTTCAGGGCCTGCCGAGTCCGATCGCCGCGGCTATCATGGTGGGTCTGGTCTGGGTATTCCACGACCTGGAGTTTACCGGCAACCAGCTGCTGTGGCTGGCCTTCGTGATTACCATCGGCTGCGCGGCCCTGATGGTCAGCAATATCCTCTACTATAGCTTCAAGGAGTTCGACCTCAAGGGGCGGGTTCCCTTCATGGCCCTTCTGGGGGTGGTGCTGATCTTCGTGCTGGCCTCGATGGACCCGCCCAAGGTGCTGTTCGCCGCGGCCCTGTGCTACGGGCTGTCCGGCCCGGCGCTGATCGGCTGGCGGCGCTGGCAGCGGCTGCGCAGACGCGGCTGAGTCGGGTCCGTGGATACACGGCGGCACTATCTTGCTTTGCTTGGCGTCGAACCGTGGCAGCGGCGCAAGGATCGGTTACAATCCAAGCCGCCGGAGTCCGTGCCAACCTCGACCCAAGCGCCCTCTGCAAGCAACTCGATGGCGATCAGCCCTGACAGCCCTGTGCAAACCCCGTCTGGCTCGGTGGCCTCGCTGGACTGGGAGCAGCTGAGCACGGCGGTGGCCGAGTGCACGGCCTGCCCCTTGCACCTGACACGGACTCGGCCGGTTTTCGGTGTCGGCAACCGCGAGGCGGACTGGATGATCATCGGCGAAGCCCCGGGTGCCGACGAGGACCGAATCGGCGAGCCATTCGTGGGCCGCGCCGGCAAGCTGCTGGAACTGATGCTGCGGGCTGTCGGTCTGGAGCGCGGCGAGGTCTATATCGCCAATATTCTCAAGAGCCGACCACCGAACAACCGCGATCCCAAGCCCGAGGAGATCGCCGCCTGCCGGCCGTACCTGGACCGGCAGATCGAGCTGGTGCAGCCGAAGATCTTTCTGGTGGTGGGGAGGATAGCGGCCCAGAGTCTGCTCGACACCCGGGCCCCGGTCGGCACCCTGCGCGGGCGGGTGCATACTTTCCAGGGGCGCCCCCTGATCGTCACCTACCACCCGGCCTACCTGCTGCGCTCACCGGCGCAGAAAGCCAAGGCCTGGGCCGACTTGCAGCTGGCCCGCCGGACCCTGGCGGGAATCGCGGCATGAACGCCCTGCTGGCACCGACGCGCTCCCGGTTTCGACCCATGCTGCCCCAGGATCTGGGAACCATAGCGCGGATCGAGAAGCGCGCCTATCCCTATCCCTGGACCAAGGGCATCTTCAAGGAGTGCCTGAATGCCGGGTATTGCTGCCAGCTGCTCATGCAGCACGAGCAGACGGTCGGTTACGGTATTCTTTCCGTGGCCGTGGACGAAGCCCATCTGCTCAATCTGTGCATCGATCCGGCCTGGCAGGGGCGTGGGCTGGCGCGACGGCTGCTCCAGCACATGACCGGACTGGCGCGAGCCTACGGGGCCAGCTCGGTATTTCTTGAAGTCCGGCCGAGCAACACGGCGGCGCTGTCCCTGTACAGTGGCGCCGGTTTCTGTGAAGTGGGCATCCGTCGCGGCTATTATCCGGCCACCCGGGGTCGGGAGGATGCCCTCATCATGGCGCTCAGCCTGCACTCCGACAGCGAGGACATGGACGATGTCTAGGTTGCTGGCGGTCGTTGTGGGTCTGCTGTTGCTGACCGACGGACTGGCCGAGGTCCAGTACAGTCACGGGCGACTATCGGTCGCCTTCGACAAGGTACCGCTGGATCGTGCCCTGACCGAGGTGGGCGTCGTCACCGGAGTGGCGTTCGTGGTCCAGCCGGGTGTGGATGGTGAACTCGATGTGCGATTTAGGGATCAGCCTCTGGCGGATGCCATCCGCCATTTGCTGGCGGACTACAATTTCCTGCTGCTGCATCAGACCACGGCCGAAGGTCAGCGGCAGCCCGAGCGCGTTCTGGTGATGGCCAGAAGCGCCGCCCCGGCAACCGATGTATCCGCCATCGTGGCCAATCCCGCCAGGGAGCCGGCGCAGCTGATCCTGCGTCGCCAGCCCAACGGTCCCTATATGACCGCCGGCCGAATCAACGGTAAGGCCGTGGATTTGCTGGTCGATACCGGGGCCACCACGGTCACCCTGTCGTCGACCCTGGCCCAGCGGCTGCGCTTGCAGCGGGGCGCGGCGCGCATCATCGATACCGCGGGTGGACGCACCACGGGCTATGAAACCGTCTTGCAGCGGCTCGAACTGGGTTCACTGCGCCTGGACAATGTGCGCGCCATCATCCTCCCCGACATGCCGGTCAGCGACCGCGTGTTGCTGGGCATGAACGTGTTGCAGGAGCTGGAGATGATCCAGCGCGACGGCAGTCTGATCCTGCGTCAGTTGCGGGATTGAGGCTATGGCTGGCGTAGTTGGCGCGCAGGTTGTCGGCGGCGCTCCACAGGCGTTTTTCGATGGCTTCGATGTGTTCGAGTTGGGCCGATGCTTGCTCCGTTTTCGTCTAAGCCGAACGATAGCGATCGGGCTTGCCTATGGCGGGGTAACGGACGCGGGATCGAAACACCGGATGGCGCGGAGATGGCGCTGGCTCGGGGTGGGGCAGGGCATGCGGCGCATCGCCAGGCAGTTGTTGCACGAAGCCTTGCAGCAGCGCCGCCAGGGGCCGGTGTTGCAGGGCCAGCGCCCGGCTGGCG
>CAYMHN010000155.1:0-7886 GCA_964390235.1 uncultured Candidatus Competibacteraceae bacterium | reverse complement strand
AGGTTGCCACTAGTTGATCCAGCTGTTCGTGCAGGGAGGGCAAGTGGCTGATGGCAGACCAGGACTGGCAGGGTCGGTGAGCCCGAAACCAGTGTTCCGCCCGTTGCCGCCGCTGCCGGCGCTGCGCCGGCTGATACTCGGCATCGCCGAGATCGTCCCGCGCGCCGCTGATGAAGGTCAGACGCGCTTGGGCCGCTTCCAGCAGGGCGCGGCGCAGGGCGATGACCGGCGACAGATGGCAGCCCATGCCCAACTCCGGGTCGCACCAGTCAGGGTCCTCGTCCACGGCCAGGCAGCAGAACACCGGTACGCCCAGATCGGAATCGGTTCGCCAGACCCGCGGTTCGACTTTCGCCCGATAGTAAGCCTCCAGCACCTCCCGGCACACCGGATCGTCGACGGAATCCAGGTCTACCCCCCCGTCCCGCAAGCCGGAACCGCCCCGGAGCCGCCACAGGGCCATGGCGTCGCGTTCAATCAATTCGTACAAGGCCTGCACGATCGTGGCCAGCAAGTCGCAGCCGGCCGCCAGACCGTTGGTATTGGCGGCAAACCGGCCGCTGCCCGGCGGCTGGGGCAAGGTGAAATCGGTGCTCACCAGCTCGAACGGCAACCAGCAGTCGCACATCGAGATCAGCTCCCGGCCCGCCACCCACAAGCTGCCCTCCGCGGGCGGCAACGTGACAAGCAGCGGCAACTCGTCGAGTTCCAGCGCGTCGGGCAGTTCGTCCCGTCTGGCCCAACGCAAGGGTCGAACGATGCGTTCGGCGTGAAAAGTTTCGGCGGCCTCCATGATACCGGACACCTTGGCCTCGGCCAGGGTAAGCCCCTTGCCTTGCGCCACGGCGATCGACCGGGAAGCTGGCCGCGTCACCAGGGTGACCGGAATGCCCAGCTTGTCCAGTCCGGTAATCGGGGCGACCCGGGTGATCCCCAGCACGCCCAGCCGTTGCAGCAGCCAGTCCAGGGTTTGCTCTACGTTGGCGGTGGCGATGACCGGCCCGGTCTCGACCAGTTGTTCACCGTTCATGGCTCATGGCACTTGAGCGCCGAGCTGTTCCAGCAAGGCCTTGGCTCGCTGCAAATCGTGGCTGTCAAAACCTTCCCGGAAGCTCTGATACACGGCGCTCAACCGCTGGAGGGCTTTCCCGCCTCGTTGTTGCCGGGACAGCAGTTCGGCCTCGCTCATGGCAACCCTGAGCTGTAGCGATAAGACCTGCTGGTTGGTGGCCACGCGCTGGGCGACGAGATAGTGTCTCCAGGCCAACTCCGGCGCATCCGGCTGCAGAATCAGACTGAGTTCACCGTTGCATCGGTGCAATTCGGCCAACCAGGTGAACACGCAATTGCGTTCGATGACTTTCAGCCCGGCGCGCAGATACTGCGGCCCCCGTTCCGGTTGTCCCAGAACCAGACAGATTTCCGTCAGCATGTCGCAATAGACCGGAAAGTCTTCGCTGGTGCCCACGCCCTGCAACTCGTCGAAGGCCGCCGTCATGATCGCCAGTCCCTGCCCGGACCGATCTTGCATGGCGATGGCCCAACCCTCGAAGAACGTCGCCTTGGCCAGATAGTCGGGGAAACCATCCTGCTCCGCCAGGGGTCGCACCCGGTTGGCCAGTTCGATCACCTGTTCCGGTTCCTTGCGATAGCGATGGACCAGCATGCCCATGTCCAGGGCATGCAGCAGGCTGCCGGTATGGTTCAGCCGCGCGGCATGATCCAGGGCGGCCTGCAGACGCTGTAGCGACTGATCCGGATAGCCCAGCAGCCACAAGGTCTGGGCGGCTTCGCCCAGACCACAGACCTTGGCGTCATGGCCCCCGTAAACCATGGCATGGGCGCGGTAATCGCCGCTCTCGTAGCATTGCAGACCGGCTTCGATATGCCGGTAGCATGCCGATTGCTCACCGAGGTGATACAGGCTGGCCCACAGCGAATGATGCGCTTGCAGCATCAGACCGGGATCGGCCAACTGTTCGGCCAGTTCCAGCAGCCGCAGGGCCCGCTCGTGCATTATCCGAAAGTTGTGCCCGACCCGCCACCAACCCCATTGGGCGGCGAAATGCAGATCGGATACCGGCAGTTCCTCAGCAACCCGCAGCGCCTGCTGATAGTTTTCCTCGACCACCGGGCTGGCCGGTCCTTGCGTCGCTATCAGGGCTGGTCCCAGGGCAACGCGCACCTGCAATTCCCGCTGTTGGCGCTGCTTGTCCATCGGCAGCTGACGCAGCGACTGCAAGGCCTGGTGCAGGTGATTGACCGCTTCCAGATTGGCCGAGCGTTGGCTGGCCAGTTGACCGGCCTGGAACCAGAAACCGGCGGCCTTGGCAAACTGCATGCCCTCGCTGTAATGCCGGGCCAGCTGTTCTGGCTGGGCGGTCCACATGGCCGGGAAATCCCGCTCCAGAACCTCCGCGATCCTTAGGTGCAGGGTCTGTCGACTGCTGCGTAGCAAGCTGTCGTTGGCGGCTTCCTGCACCAAGGCGTGGCGAAACTCGTAAGTCCCGCTACCAGCTCCCGCCTTGCGCAGCAGCGTCTCCGACTCCAGTCGGTTCAGCGCGGTGCGCAGATCGACCCGTGAAATCGGTACCAGGGCAGCCAGTGTCTCCTCGGAAAAGCTCCGCCCGATGGCGGCACCGACCTGGGCCACGAGTTTCGCCTCGCCGAGCTGGTCCAGACGCGAGGTCAGCAGATCCTGCAAGGTGTCCGGGACATTGCGCAGCGTCAGGCGATTCACGGCGGCGGCCTTCGAGCCGCCGTTTTCCGAGGCGGGCTGCTCCAGCAGTGTCCTGGTGAGTTCCTCCAGATACAAGGGAATGCCGTCGCTGCGCGCCACCAGTTGCCGGAGCAAGGGCTTGGGCAAACGTCGATCCACGACCAGTTGTTCGATCATGTCTCGGCTGTCGCTGGCTTCCAGCCGCACGATCGGCAGATGTTCGACATAGGGCAGGGATTGCCAGTCGGTCTCTGGATCGGATCGGGTGCTGATCAACATCAGCACCGGGCGATCGGCGATCGCCCGGATGCCAAGATTCAACAGCTCCAGCGAGGTCGGATCGATCCAGTGGATATCTTCGTAGACCAGCAACAAGGGCTGCTCGCTGGCCAGCAGGCACATCTGCTCCACCAGCAGTTCGAACAGTCGGGTCTTGAGCTGCTGGTTCGACAACTGCGGCGGTGGATACAGTCCCTTTGCCGGTATCGACAGCAGCTCGGCCAGATAAGGCAGTACCTGGTCCGGCTGCGGGGTATAAGGCGCTAGCAGAATACCGAGCTTGTCCAGCCGGGTGCGGGCATTGTCCTGTGTCAGGATTCCGGAAGCCCGTTCCAGCTGATTGATGACCGGATACAGCGGGCTATTTCCGTGATACGGTGAGCACTGGTAGTACAGCCGGTTATGGGCGGACCGCTGCCCCAGACGTTGTTGCAGGGTACGAATCAGGCGCGATTTGCCGATGCCCGGTTCGCCGCTCAGCACCACCACCCGCCCCCTGGAACGCCGTGCCTGATCCCAGTTGTCCAGCAAGCGGGCCAGTTCATGCACCCGATCGACCAGCGGTGTATGCACCGCCCTGGTGACCTCGAACCGGCTGTCGAAGGTGCGCGGTTCCTCGACCCGCCAGACCCGCACCAGCCGGGAAAACCCCTTGAGGCGATGGGGTCCGAGATCGTCGAACTCGAACAACCGACCCAGCAGGCGTTTGCTGGTGAGCCCCACGACTACCGTGTTGGGCGCCGCCAGCGATTGCAGCCGGGCGGCGAGATTGGGAGTTTCACCCACGGCCTCCGATTCCTGCCCCCCGCCGCTGGTCCAGGACCAACCGGCCACGACCAGGCCGGTGGCAATGCCGACCCGCACGGCCAGCGTCCGCGACCCGGGATCGACGGTCAGCCCCTGGACCGCGCCGACCATTTCCAGACCGGCGCGCACGGCCCGTTCCGCATCGTCCTCGTGGGCTTGCGGAAAACCGAAATACACCCGGATACCATCACCCACATAGCGCACCTGGGTGCCGCCATAGCGGCGAATCGCCGCGGCACAGACCTCCCGGTAGCGGCGCAGCAGTTCAGCGTAGTCTTCGGGATCGAGCTGTTGCGACAAGGCACTGGAATCGACCAGATCGCAGAACAATACGGTCAACTGACGCCGCTCGGCGTCGAGTGTCGCGGGCTGGACGACGGACAGCGACTCACCGCAGTTGCCGCAGAAACGCACCCCGGCAGGATTGAGAAATCCGCATTGGGCACAGGACAGATTCGTCTGGTTGCGCCCGCAGGCCGGACACAGGTTGTCATCGGCATCCAGGACCGCTGCACAGTAGTGACAGACCGCCTGCGCGGTCATGGCAAGCAACTCCAGCAGCCCGGGAGATTCATGCCGGCAATGCCGGCGCTTCCGATTCCACCACCTCGGTCCAGCCGAAGTGATCGGGGGCCTCGCCGTACTGGATCGCGGTGATGGCCTGATACAGCGACCGGGTCAGTGGGCCGCATTGTCCGCCGTTGATGAGGTAATCCCCTCCCCGGTAACCGATCCGTCCGACCGGTGCGACCACGGCCGCGGTACCGGCGCCGAAGGCTTCCAGCAGTTCGCCTCGCTCGATGCCCTCAAGCACTTCGTCCATGCTGATACGCCGCTCTTCGACTCTCTGCCCCTCGGCTTGCAGCAACCGGATGATGCTGTCCCGGGTCACGCCGGGGAGTATGGTGCCGTGCAGGGCGGGCGTCACCACGTGGTCCCGGAACCGGAAGAAGATATTCATCTGCCCCACTTCCTCGACATAGCGGTGTTCGACACCGTCCAGCCACAGTGCCTGCTGATAGCCGGTGGCACGGCTGAGTTCCCCTGGCAACAGGCTGGCGGCGTAATTCCCGCCGGTCTTGGCGAATCCGGTACCCCCTGGCGCGGCGCGCGTGTAGCGGTCCTGCACCTGCAATGCAATCCCTTCAGCGGAGTGGTGGAAGTAGGCCCGCGCCGGCGCGGTCATGATGATGAACAGATAGTGCTGCGCCGGGCGCACCTCGAGGTATTCCTCGGTACCGATCAGCAGGGGGCGGATGTACAGGGACTCGCCGCGCCGCCGCGGGATCCAGGCGTGATCGATCTGGACCAGCCGCCGGACCGCTTCGACGAACAGGGCCGGGTCCACCGACGGCATGCACAGCCGCTCGCAGGAGACGTTCAGGCGCTCGGCATTGCGCTCGGGACGAAACAGGCGTATCCGGTCATCCACGCCACGGAAGGCCTTAAGACCCTCGAATACCGACTGGCCATAGTGCAGACTGGCCATTCCGGGGGTCAGCGACAGCGGACCGTAGGGTTCGATGCGTGGTTGACACCAGCCGCCGTCCCGGTACTCCATGACGAACATGTGATCGGAATAAACACCGCCAAAGCCGAGATGGTCGAAATCGACCTGGTCGATGCGGCTTTGGTCGATCCTGCGGACCGGTATCTCGCTCAGCATGAAACTCTCCCCAACTGTATTGAATTACGGATTCTAGTCTGTTACGACGTGGCGGACCAAGCGGATGATGCACCATGAGCTGTCCGATTCCGGGTTCAGCCTGCAATAATTCGCTTACAATAAGCGACCGTAGGCATCCCCACCCCGCTATCGACATGTGCGAACTGCTAGGCATGAGCGCCAATGTACCCACCGACATCCGGTTCAGCTTCTCGGGACTGGTGCAGCGCGGGGGTCGCACCGGACCGCATCGCGATGGCTGGGGCATCGCCTTCTACGAGGGGCGCGGCTGCCGCACCTTCCACGACCCGCAACCCGGCGTCGATTCGGAAATCGCCCGCCTGATTCGGCGTTACCCGATCAAGAGCCTGAATGTCATCAGTCACATCCGCCGCGCCAATCGGGGTCGGGTCAACCTGGCCAATACCCACCCCTTCACCCGCGAACTCTGGGGGCGGATCTGGACCGGGGCGCACAACGGGCAACTCAAGGGCGTCAAGCGCAATCAGCTGAGTTTCTATCATCCGGTCGGCACCACCGACAGCGAGCATGCCTTCTGCTGGCTGCTGGACCGACTGCGCGAGCGATTTCCGAATCCACCGCGCCGTGCTTGCACCTTGTGGCGCTACCTGTTCGAGCACTGTCGCGAGCTGGACCGGCTCGGTGTATGCAATCTGCTGCTCAGCGACTCGCGCCATCTGTACGCCTATTGCAGCAACCATCTGTGCTGGCTGACCCGATGCCACCCGTTTGGCGAGGCGCGGTTGCTGGATGACGACTTGCAGGTGGATTTCGCGCAGGAGACCACCCCGGATGACATCGTCAGCGTGATCGCCACCCGGCCGCTGACCCTGAATGAAGCCTGGACCACCATGACCGCCGGCAGTCTGGCGGTGTTTCATGAAGGGCTTGTTGTGCGGCAGTATTCTTGACAGCAGCTTGCCGTCGCAAGTACAAGCTACTATAACAACAGAAGGTAACACGCACCTCGATCCATCCGAGTTTCTTCGCACCTGGAGGTTACGCCATGACTAAACGAAACACTTTCCGTACCGACCTGTCACGGCGCCGGTTCATCGGCACCGGCGCCGCCCTGGGCGCGGCCGCATTCGGCCCCTGGGTCATCAACCGCAAGGCGCTGGCCTCATCGGGAGAGGTGAACGTCCTGATGTGGTCGGATTACCTGCCACCGGATTTTCTCCAGGCCTTCACCGACCGGACCGGCATCACGGTCAACTACTCCGGCATCGGCTCCAACGAGGAAATCATCAACCGCATGCGGGCCACCCGGGGACGCGGGGTGGACATCTGCAGCCCCACCAATATGCGCTCCCCCCAGTGGATCGATCTGGAACTGCTGCAAGCCTTCGACTACAGCCGCATCAGCAATATCGACAATGTCAATCCGGCCATGTTGCGGGTCGGTGACGAGGAATGGAATTTCGGTGGCCGGGGTTCGCACTGGCTGCCACATATCTGGGGTACCGAGTCCATCGCCTGGCGCACCGACGAGTATGTCCCACCCGACGGCGTGCCCAGCTATGGCAATGTCTGGGATCCGGAAGTCCGCGGCCGCACCATGATCCGGCCCCATTCCGGCATGCTGGGCGCTGGTCTGCACATGGAGACCATCGGTCTGCTGGAACCGGGAGACATGCGCCGCGCTTACAGCGACGAGGAAACCATGCGGGCCATCTGGGAAAAAGTCACCCAGTTCTGTATCGAGAACAAGGCCCAGATTCGGCTGTTCTGGAACGACGCCGACAGTCAGCGTAACGGTTTTCTCAACGACGGCGTGGTCGTTGGCCAGACCTGGGACGGACCACCGCTGGCAATGAAGACCGAGGGCCTACCAGTGACCTATCAAGCAGCCAGGGAAGGTGCGTTGGCCTGGGTGGACGGCATGTCGCTGTCGGCGTCGGCCGAGAATCTCGACCAGACCTACGCCTTCATCGAGTTCTGCTTCGAACCGGAACCGGCGGGACGGGCCATCGACCAGCATGGCTACAACTCGGCGGTACTGGGCGCCGATCAGTATGCCGGTCCGCAGTACAAGCAGAATTTCGCCGAGGCCTACCCCGGTGATGCCCTGGCCAATCTGTGGCCCTGGCCGCGCGAGCCTCAATGGTATGCTGACGTGCGCACCGAGTATCAGAACCGTTTCGTCAACGCTTGAACCCTCCGCTCCATCCACCGAGCCCCGGTCTTCGACCGGGGCCATGCAGTGACGGGTCCGATCCGATTCGGGGTAGGCGCCAACCATGAGTGCGGATGTCCAGCTCGATGACGTATCGGTGAGCTTCGGTGACTTTGTCGCTGTCAAGCAGGCCAATCTCACCATCCACGACGGTGAATTCTTCAGCTTTCTCGGCCCCAGCGGCTGCGGCAAGACCACCCTGCTGCGCACCATATCCG
>CAYMHN010000154.1:0-7894 GCA_964390235.1 uncultured Candidatus Competibacteraceae bacterium | reverse complement strand
CTCCGCCGGTAGACTCCCCGCTGGCGGCTGATAAGTAGCGCGCGGGATCAGCCAACGGTTGAGCGGCAGGGCGATCAGCAGATGGATGCCCGCCCAGACCAGACAGGCCCCGCGCCAGCCGATGCCGGCATCCAGCCAGGCCGTCAGCGGCCAGCCCACGGTGCTGGCCAGTCCGGCGATCAGGGTGATGCCGGTGATCGGTCCGCGGGCCTGGCGACCGTAGATACCGGCCAGGGTGGCGAAACCGGCTTCGTACAGACCGATGGCCATGCCGGCGCCGATGACGGCCCAGGCCGCGAACAACAGCCAGGGGCCATGGCTTATGGCCAGCAGGGAAAGACCAGCGGCGAACACCAGATTGGACATCACCAGCACGTCGCGCCCGCCGCGCCGGTCGATCTGTCGCCCGGCGGCTGGACCCAGTGCCGCCGTCACCAGCAAGGCCACCGAGAAGGCGGCGAATACCCAGGCCGGCGACAGGCCGAGGTCGCGCGCTATCGGTAGCGCCAGGATCGCCGGCAGGTAATAGGTCGAAGCCCAGGCCAGGGTCTGGGTGGTGCCCAGCACCAGGACCACGGTAGTCCGGTGGTGGGTGCTCACTCGACGGTTTCGTACTGGCTCAGGGTCCAGGGTTCGGCGCGGGCGGCGGCGTACCAGTCCCGCATGGCCGGCAACGTCAGCACCGCGTCGGCGTAGGTGCGACAGACCGGGTCCAGGCCGATGGCATAGGTCTTGAAGCGGGTTACCACCGGCGCATACATGGGGAGTGGGCATACCGATGATGCCGACGAGGCGCGCATACATGGCGTCGGCGCTGCCGAATTCACCGAATAGAAAGCTGCCGGCTGCGCCGAAGCGCGCGCGGCAGTCGCGCCAGACGGCGCAGATGCGCTCGATGTCCGCTACCACCGCGGGCGTCGGGACATGGTCGGACTGCTCGCGACCCAGGTTCATGGGCATTTGGCTACGCAGATCCGAGAAGCCGCTGTGCATCTCGGCGCTGACCGCGCGTGCCACGGCCCGGGCCGTGGACTCACGGGGCCAGAAGGGGTAATCGGGGAACCGCTCGGCCAGGTATTCGAGGATGGCCAGCGAATCCCATACCGTCAGCCCGTCGTGGTGCAGCACCGGTACCCGACCCGCCGCGCTGTGGCTAAGCACGGCCTGCCGCCAGTCGCCCTGGTAGAGAGGGATCACCTGTTCCGTGAACGGGATGCCGAACTGACGCAGCGCCAGCCAGGGTCGCAACGACCAGCTGGAATAGCGCTTGTTGCCGATGATCAGGATCAGGGTACTCATGGTATCTCCATGGCTGGGAGCGCATCGTTGGCGGCCGAGGTGGCCGGCACGCCATTCTGCTTGAAACCGGCCGCGGATGTCAGCTGTGATCCGATTTGTCGAACCGTATTGCTTTCCGGAAAAGTCCATCTACACTCTAGATTACAAACTTGGCAGTCGGTCGCCCCGCCTCACCCGTGAGCAGCTACACCGGCGCTATTCGATTCCTTGCAGATTGCACATCGAGGACTACCATTCATGGCCCATAACTTCTCGACCGAATATGACGCGGCCGCCGATACGCTCAAGAAGAAAAAGTTCGACCCATCCTGGGACAAGCTGATCGGCGAGTTGAAAACGCTGATGGGCACCGGCGGTTTCGAGGACAACAGCGCGGCCAGCCTGGACACACTCCGCAAGGAGGTGAAGCCCAAGGGCCGCAAGTCCAAGGGGAAGGCGGGAGAGGACGTGGGCATCCTCACCGGAACCGGCGAATACAAGGAAGAAAAGGATGGCAAGACCTACAACAAGACCGCCGACCTTGTGAAAAAGGCGGCCACCTTGAAGCTACTACGGCATACTTATCTGCTCCAGCGGCGTGGCAGCCAGAAGCTCTGGATCATCTCCCTGCCGAAAGCCTATCGGGGCTGGCCCAGCCTGGAACTTGACGGACTGGAAAACAATCAGGATACGCTGTGTACCAAGCTCAGCGATTGCGACGAATATTTCAGCAAGAAGAATTGCAAAAACATCGCCGATGGCACCCAGGAAGCCCTCAAATGGTGCATGAAGACCCAGGTCATACTGGCCAATGCCAAATCCGACAAGGACAAGGGCAAGGGCAAGGAACTGGTGAAACGCTGGTTCGCGGATGACAGCACCACCGACGAACAGGTCGGCGACATGGTGACCAAACTGACCAGCGGCTTCAAGAAGATCACCAATGTGCTCAACTCGAACAAGATCGTCTACAGCGACTATCCGCCGGATCGGGGTACCAATGATGAAATCGGCACCGAGGCCTTCGTGTTCAACAACGGCTGGAAGGACAAGCTGGACGTCGTCTACATCGAGCAGGCGTTCTTCGGCAAGAATAACGTACTCACGGGCCTGGACAACTGGGCCAGAATCATCATCCATGAGATATCCCATCGGGAAATTCCCACGGTCGACGTGCCCGATGGCTACGGCTGGCAGGGCATCAACCCCACCGATGGCAAGTTTGCCGGCGGCAAGGCGATCACCAATGCCGAGAACTGGGCTTTTTTCGCTGCGGATTGCGCCAAGGCCCTGAGCAAGTCGGAGCGGAACAAGGCCCTGAAGACCTGAGAGCTGCTGGCCGACGGTATGTTCGCCCGAATCGGAACACCGTACATGATCAACGGATTTACCTGGACAGTCGCGCTGCTGGCGCTGTCCATTTCATTGGCGGCCATGGCATCGGCACCCGACTGCTGTCGCCAAGGCCTTGAAACCGGAATGAACACAGTGGAGGAACAGGCCATGCCCAGTACCAGCGATGGACCGAGCAGATCGTCCAGTCGAACCCGCCCCCCGGAGGTCGAACCCATCAGCCATCGGGGAGTACGCTACGAACAGCTCCGCGGCGCGGCGGCGCAGGGCTATGAGCCGCACCACGGCTACCTGGTCGCCACCGACGAGGCCAGCGGTCAGCGGCTGTGGGTCAGCAAGGTTTACGCGGTCGAGATCGATCCCAACCGCGAAACCGATGTCCAGGTGGTGTTTTTCCGGCACATGGAACTCGACCCCGACAATCAGCGGCTACTGATCGAGAACGAGCGCGGCCGTCGCTTCAGCGTCGACCTGCGGGATGGTTCGGCTATGCCGCTGGACTGAGGGTCAGAACACCTCGGCCAGCGTCACCAGAACGATCTCGCAGGCTCCGGCCCCGGTGTCGTCGCGGGACAGCGAGGTGCGCCAACGCCAGCCATCGCTGCGCTCGATATTGACCAGATGGCCCCGCAGGCGGACGGTTTTTCCCGTCCGCGCCCGGTGCAGTTCCCGGGCCACTGCCTCGCCCGCCGGGATGAGATGCATGTTGGCGCTGTTGCGTTCGATCTCCCGGCGCGGAATCGGAAGCGCCTTGGTCGACCAGTAGTAGAAGCGATTGGACTGGCGGATGTCGATCGTCCGCAGCACCTCGTCGCGGGCCATCGGCCCCCATCCCAGCGCCAGATCCATGGGCGACAGCTGCGACTCGGTGCCGTAGCGGTAGTCGCGCCGACCGAGCACCCGCGCTTCCAGTTGAAAGTCCGCCACCGGAATCAGCCGGAAATCGGCCACCGAAAACGGAGCCCCGCCCGTCTCGATCGGCCCCTGCAGAGGCGGGCGCTCGATCGACACCGCCGGATCGAACCAACCCGGGTACTCGACCGCCAGACCGATTTCGCCGCTCAATGGCGCCGGCGCCGGCCAGAAGTGCCAGGCGGCAAGGCCCAGCATGCCGATGATCAGAAGCCGCTTGAACATGGCTCTCCCCACAGCATCGAAATCGGCACCGCAAACAGGCCATCGCCAAAAGGGGCGACCGCATCCCCATCGTACAGCACT
Source organism: uncultured Candidatus Competibacteraceae bacterium (assembly GCA_964390235.1). GTDB lineage: Bacteria > Pseudomonadota > Gammaproteobacteria > Competibacterales > Competibacteraceae > CAYMHN01. The sequence goes on along the minus strand of CAYMHN010000154.1, from coordinate 4,045 downwards.
ACACCCGCCACAAAGCGTTTGCCGGTCACGTCCTTCAGCTTGTGCAATCCCCTGAAATCGGCGGCGGTTACCGTTGCAGCGGCCTTGATCTCCACCCCCGCCAGTTGCCGCCCTCCACGTTCCAGCACCATGTCCACTTCCGCACCAGCCTTGTCACGGTAATGATGGAAAGTTATCGACTCTTCCTGCCAGCTAGCCTGACGCCTCAGTTCCTGGTAAACAAAGGTTTCCAGCAATTGCCCGTACAGGGCGCGATCATCCCACAGGGCTTCGGCATCCACTCCGAGCAATGCGGTGGCCAGCCCGGTGTCGCACAGGTGCAGTTTGGGGGTCTTGATCAGGCGGCTCAGGCGATTGCTGTGCCAAGGCGGGAGTTCTTCCAGCAGGAAAACCCGCGCCAGTAGGGTCATGTAATCGCGGATCGTCGGCCGGCTCAACTGGAATGGCGCAGCCAGCTCCGACACATTCAGCAGGCGCGCCGTCTGCCCGGCCGCCAGCCTCAGCAGGCGAGGCAGGGCCTCCAGTGCACTGATACGAGCAAGGTCGCGCACGTCGCGCTGCACCAGGGTATCGATATAATCCCGGTACCAGAGCGCGCGCCGTCGTGGGTTGGCGCGGGCCAACGCCGCCGGGTAACCGCCAGCCGTTACCCGCTCGGCCAATGCCTTCCCCTGTCGATGCCCGAAGGCACCCCTTTTGAAACCCCTGCCGAACAACGCCGGCAGGAAAGCGGGTTCCACTCCGGCCAATTCGGCCTGAGCCAGCGGATGCAGGCGCAGGATCTCAATGCGTCCCGCCAGAGAATCCGCCAGCTTCGGCACCAGCAGCACGTTCGCCGAGCCGGTGAGAATAAAGCGTCCCGGTTGCCGGTGGGTATCCACCACCGCCTTGAGCGAGGTGAACAGACTCGGTACCCGCTGCACTTCGTCCAGCACTACCCTGTCGGGCAGGTCGGCGACAAGACCGACCGGGTCGGCCTCGGCCGAGGCTCGCTGCACATCGTCATCAAAACTGATGTAGGCATAACCGGCCGTGTTACCCACCTGTCGGGCAAGGGTGGTTTTGCCACACTGACGTGGACCGTGGATCAGCACCACGGGCGTATCGGTCAGTGCCTCGGTCAGGCGCGGCATCAGAAAACGGGCATATAGCGAGGCATCGGCCATGGTGGCCAAGTGTAATCCTGGATCTTGCTAATTGAAAGATTGTGCTTGGCTGATTGAAAGTTTATTGCTGTCCAAAACGATCGAATTCCCGGCGCAATGCCGCGAAATCGGGCAAATCCTCTCAATCCTGCCACATGCCGCGCACCTGCTGAAGCAGGGATCCCCGATCCACCGCCCGGGTGATGAAACGGTCCACCGCAGTGCCGTCTTCAACCCCCATCAACCAGCCGATAGAGGCCTCCTCCGGAAAGGTCCAGTACGTACAATTCACCATCCAGATCCTGCGCGAAGGATGCGATCGAGAGCTGGACCCGCAGCAATTCATCCAGAACGAATCCCGCTCCGACCGGCTCAAGACGCCAGATGCGGCCGGAGATATAGTCCGCAAAGACATAGAAACCGCTCAGCGAAGATATCCGGCTGCCCCGGTACACGTAACCGCCGGTGATTGACCGCCCGAGGTCGTGTCCATACTGCGCTACCGGGTCGATGAAGTTATTGGCGGGGCAGGGGTCGATGCCAAAGTTCGGATTGCAATGTGTGCCCTCGCGTATCGGCCAGCCGTAATTGCCACCCAACTCGATCAGGTTGATCTCTTCCCGGGCGTTCTGGCCGACATCGCCCAGCCACAGCTGGCCAGTTGCGGTATCGAAACTCCAGCGCCATGGGTTGCGCAGACCCCAAGCATAGATTTCGGGACAATGGCCACCACCGAAGCCCTGCACACAGGGTGGATTGCCTGCAAACGGGTTGGTCTGCGGAATTGCGTATGGCACACCGGCGTCGACATCGATGCGCAGCATCGCGCCGAGCAGGTTGGTGGTGTCTTGAGCGCGGCCGAGTGGGTCGTTGGCGCTGCCGCCGTCACCGAGACCGAAATAGAGAAAACCGTCCGATCCGAAGGCGATATGGCCCCCGTTGTGGTTGCTGAAGTCCTGCAGGACCGTCAGCAGAATCCGCTCACTGCCGGCTTCGAGGCTTTCACCGCCATTGCTGCTGATGAACTCCGAGAGCCGCGATTCCAGCGGGGAACCCGGTGCCGTATACGACAGGAAAACCCGGCCGTTGGTGGTGAATTGCGGATGGAACGCCATGCCGAGCGCTCCGCCTTCACCGACGGTCGAGACCCGAGCGGTCAGGTCGGCAACCAGCGTAGCCGATGTCACCTCCTCCCTGTTCTCAAACCGCATGATCCGTCCCGCCCGTTCGAGAACAAACCAGCGGTCCGACTCTCCCGGGGCCTGCAGCATGGCTATCGGCTGGGCGAATGAAAGTTCCGGATAGGCCCTCTCGAGCGCCACCTCGGGCGGCGAAGAACCGTCACCCTCGCCGCTGCCGTCACCCTCGCCGCTGCCGTCACCCTCGCCGCTGCCGTTACCCTCGCCGCTGCCGTTACCCTCGCTGCCGCCGCAGGCGGCGAGGACCGCCGAGACGAGGACAAGGCAAAGGAATGAACGGCAGACAGCCGGCTTGCCCGGTACCGCGCAATAGAACGCCTGGTCGAGGGGATTCTGGTTTCTGGTCATGGTACATTCCCATGTCGGATCACGGTTGATTGGCACCAAAGAATCTCACCCAACCCCACCCGCCTTGTAGTACCCGACCACATCCCCCTCGGTCGTCACCCCCAGCCCGTTCAGCAACCGATTCGAATAGTTGAAATACGCGCACACCTGGTTGACCTCCAGGATCTCGCCGTCCTCGCAGCCGGCTGCCTTGAGCGCGTCCCAGTCGGCGCGTTCCAGATCGCCGACAGCCACGCTCAGCTTGCGGGTATAGCGCAGCAGGGCCAGTTCCCGGCCGTCGAAGGCCTGTTCCGGTCGGTCGGCTTCGAAGGCAGCCATGATCGCGTCGGCGCGGGCCTCGCTGGCCAGCAGCCGGCGCATGTTCATGCCATGGTGGGTCAGGCTGTAAGCACAGCGGTTGAGCAGGCTGGTGTAGCTGGCGACGGCTTCCAGAAACCACAGCGGCAGGGTGTTGGACGGATTGTGCAGCACGCTGCGATACAGCACCACATGGCCTTCCATGGTGTGCGGCCGCAGGCTGTGGGCGCGCATCACGTTGTCGACCGTGCCGTACGGGGTGCGGACCCGGTCGTACATCTGCTTGAGAACGCCGTCAGCATCCTCGTCGGCAATCATCTCGATCCAGGCGCTCATTCGATATCCAGTGGCTTGGGTTGCGGGGTACGGGCGAACAGCCGCCGCACCAAAGGCTCGAAGGCGTCCAGCGGCAGGCAGTCGTAGTCGGGATCTAGGGCGTTCTGATCGTAGCGCGCCACCCATTCGGCGGTCCATTCAAAGTGCGGGTGGCCGCGCCAGCGCTCGCAGGCATGGCGGTCGAAACCCGAGTCGGGGTGGCCGTGCACGTGGATGTTCTGGAACAGCGGATGGCGCAGCAGCATCCAGTGGTTGCGCTCCGAGATGTACGACCCCAGCAGCGCCGCCGCGAACTGGGCGTGGGTCTCCGGACAGACCACGAAACCGATGTCGTGCAGCAGGCTGACCACGATGGTCTCCTCGTCCTGCCCGTCGCGCAGCGCCAGCGTCGCCGCTTGCAGACCGTGGCGGTAATTGTTGATCGGATAGCCGAAGGTCGGCGCATCGCGCGAGGCGGCGAACAGTTCCAGCACCTGGCGGGCCTGCTGTTCGGCCCGATAGATCACCCGCTGGCGCTCCAGCACGATCCAGTCAACGGGAGTCAGCTCGTCCATGGTCGCCCCGCTCACGTACGCCCAGTCGGCATGGGCCAACGGGTCGCGCGGGTCGCGGTCGATCCCCGGAGCGGGCATGATCGACTCCCGGTTTCGGGTCGCCATCGCAGCTACTCCCCGGGCGACGCCCGATCGGCATCGTAGGCCGTGATCTCGACCTCGACGA
>CAYMHN010000153.1:0-7914 GCA_964390235.1 uncultured Candidatus Competibacteraceae bacterium | reverse complement strand
GCGGCCGTTCGAGCCGGTGGCACCATGATACCAGCTTGCGCCCAAGCGCCACGTGTGGCCGCGTGTGCGGCGGGAAACGGCGGTCGCCCCGTAGCTCCGTAGGTCACCAGCGGTGCCGGTCAGCATGCTGGTTACGCTCCGGTTCGGCAAGCAGCATCTCAACGGCCGCGATGTCCAAGCCGCCCACCGTGATGATGGGAAAATGCACGTGGTCGGCAAGGGCTTCGAGCATCAGCGCTGGCTGCACGTTCGACCAGTCCATCGTGGTCGGCGGGTTCGCGATGGTGACCACCTCCCCGGTTCGTCAAGCTCTCAGTCGCTGGGCTGCTGCCAGGCCATCGGGGCAATCAGCACTCCTTCCTTCCGATCTGCCTGAGCACGACAGCCGGCCCATCGCGGCCGATCTCCTGACCAGGCGAGGTGGCATGCTCCAGCTGAGCCAGTTAGGTCGTGGCCCCACTGCCGACCGCGCTGATCGCATCATGCTCCCGCAGCCGGATCTCCCAGGCGATCCGAGTTAGATCGCGCAGTCCGCGGAGCATATCCTTCGACTGCCCAAGTGGCGCCCGCCCGCGTCGCTCAGAGTTGACAGCAAACGTTTCCGTGTCGTAATCGTTTTCATCTGAGTCGTTTGGAGGGAGCAGCCTTGGGCAAGCGTCCAACCATGAAGGTGGTCGCTGAACTGGCGGGCGTGTCGATCGCCACGGTGTCGCGCGTCATCAACAGACGAGGAACCAGTTCGCGCCCCGTCGAGAAGGCCGTACAAGACGCGATCGCCCGAACCGGGTTCCGGCCCAATGCAATCGGCCGGGGGCTCAAGATGGCTCGTACCCGAACTTTGGGGGTGCTAATCCCGAGCCTGAAGAACCCGATCTTTGCAGATGCCGTTCAGGGGATCGAGCGACAGTCAGAGGCGGCCGGCTATAGCGTCCTGCTCACCTGCTCGAATTACCAGACTGAGAAGGAAATCGCCGCGCTCGAAGTGCTGCTATCGAACAGGGTCGATGGTGTTCTTCTTACTGTCGCAAACGAGCGCGATAGTGCGGCCCTCAAACTTCTTCGGCGCGAAAAGGCACCCTATGTTCTGCTGTTCAATCCCGCGCTCGATCCCGACGTATCGACGGTGGCCATTGACGACGTGGCCGCTGCCAGAGCGGTGGTCCAGGATCTCATACGCCGCGGCCATCGGACAATTGCGATGATCGCTGGAACGTTCAAGGCATCCGATCGCTCGGAACTGCGCCGCCAGGGTTTTGCCGCTGAGATCCTAGACAACGGCCTGCGGCCGGGGCGCGTTGTCGAGGCGGCTTTCGACTCGCCCGACCTGCGTACCGAATGCCGTGCACTGATGAACGGACACGACGCGCCGACAGCCATCTTCTGCTCCACTGATATGCTGGCCATGGCTGTGATTCGCAGTCTCCACCAACTCGGCTATGCGGTCCCCGCCGATGTCTCGGTGGCTGGCTTTGACGGCATTGCCCTGGGATCGTGGATGACGCCCAGCCTCACCACCGTCTTCCAGCCCGCAGAACACATGGGCGCCGCGGCCGTAAGCCACCTGCTCGACCGGCTGCACAACGCGGTCCCGGCGCGCCAGATCACTCTGCCCTTCGAATTCAGAACCGGGGAGTCCAGTGGGCGGGCACCCCTGGGAGGCGCAAAGAAGGCCACCAGCCCACTTGTGAGGAAGTCACGGCGCGCAACAGCGCCGCAATAAAGGGAGACCGACCAAGATGACACATTTTAGGTTCCTGACAGCCGCGGCACTGGCTACAGGCCTCATGCTCGGCATCACCCAGCCGGCCAGCGCGGCGGATGCCATCTGCTACAACTGTCCGCCCCAGTGGGCGGACTGGGAATCCCAGCTCAATGCCATCCGGGAACATCTCGGCTTCGTTGTGCCCCACGACAACAAGAACTCTGGCCAGACGCTGTCTCAGCTCATTGCCGAACGCGCCAGCCCAGTGGCCGACATCGCCTATTTCGGCGTGTCCTTCGGCATCGCCGCCAAGAAGGAAGGCGTCGTCGAGCCCTACAAGCCGGCCCGCTGGGAAGAGATCCCCGAGGGGCTCAAGGATCCCGACGGCCACTGGTTCACCATCCATTCCGGCACGCTCGGACTCTTCGTCAATGTCGAGGCGCTGGGCGATGTGCCTGTTCCAATGTCGTGGCAGGATCTTTTGAAGCCGGAGTATCGCGGCCTCGTCGGCTATCTCGATCCTTCGAGCGCCTTTGTCGGCTATGCCGGCGCGGTGGCCGTCAATCTCGCCCTCGGCGGTACGCTCGATGATTTCACCCCGGCTATCGACTACTTCAAGGCGCTGCAGGCGAACAATCCGATCGTGCCGAAGCAGACCTCCTATGCCCGAGTCCTGTCGGGAGAGATCCCGATCTTGTTCGACTATGATTTCAACGCCTATCGTGCCAAGCACACCGACGGCGTCAATGCCGAATTCGTCATCCCCGCGGAGGGGACGATCATCGTTCCCTATGTGATGAGTCTCGTTAAGGGCGCCCCGAACCGGGAGAACGCGGAAACGATCCTTGATTTCCTGCTCACCGACGAGGGCCAGAGGGTATGGGCCAATGCCTTCCTGCGCCCGGTGCGCCCCAGTGCGATGACCCCGGAGGCCGAGGCGAAGTTCCTGCCGGCGTCGGAATATGAGCGGGCCTCGCCCATCGACTATGGCAGGATGGCCGAGGTTCAGGAGGAGTTCGGCGAGCGCTACCTCAACGAAGTTCGCTAAAGCTTGCCGATCCGGGCGGCGATCGGCTGCCCGGATCGGCCCTGCCAAGGAAGGTCTCATCGGATGCGGCGTCAGGAAATTCCCTACCTTGCTATCCTAATCCTGCCGGCGATGGTGATCGCGCTGGCGTTCTTCCTGCTGCCGGTCGCGCGCCTGGCCGTGCTTGCCGGGACGGGACCGGATGGCTTGGCGACCTATTTCGCGGTTCTCACGACGCCACGATACTTTGAGGCCCTGGTCGCAACCATTGTCCTGGCAACAACAGTTACGTTCACAACGCTGATAATCGCTACCATTGCCGGCCTGTTCCTTGAGCGAAATCGCTTTATTGGGCGCAGCCTCTTGCTCGCGACGCTGACCTTTCCCCTTGCCTTCCCAGGCGTCGTGGTCGGCTTTCTCGTCATCATGCTGGCAGGCCGGCAAGGCCTCATCGGGCAGTTCACCGAGATCGTGTTTAACGACCGGGTGGTCTTCGCCTACTCAATGGCCGGGCTGTTCATGGGCTACATCTATTTCTCGATCCCGCGAGTCATTCTCACCATCATGGCGTCGGCCGAAAAGCTCGACCCCAACCTCGAGGAGGCAGCGCGCTCGCTTGGAGCCTCCCAGTGGCGGGTGGTGCGCGACGTGATTCTGCCCGGGCTTTCGCCGGCCTTGATCGCCTCGGGCGCCATCGCCTTCGCCACCGCGATGGGGGCGTTCGGGACCGCCTTCACCCTTGCCACCAACATCGATGTGCTGCCGATGACCATCTACACGGAGTTCACGCTCAGGGCCAATTTCGCCGCCGCGGCTGCGCTCAGCATCGTGCTCGGGCTGATCACCTGGGTGGCGCTCAATGCGGCGAGATCCATGGCCGGCACCACGGTGGCGGCAGCGGGGTAACGTGATGCGGCGCAGATCCGGGACGTTCTATCTGCAACTCTCATTCACACTGCTCGTGTGCCTGTTTCTCATTGTGCCGGTGGTCCTGTCCGTCCTGGCCGGCATCACAGTCAATTTCTTCCAGGGGCTGAAAAGCGGCATCACGCTGCAATGGGTGATGGAGGTCTGGCGTCTCTACTCGGACACCATCTTCCTGTCTCTGCTGATCTCGCTCGCTTGCCTGGTAACGACCATCGTGGCCGGCGTGCCTGCCGCCTATGTCCTGGCCAAACGCGGCGGTACCGCTGCGCGCATGATCGAGGAGACGCTGACGCTGCCTCTCGCTATTCCGGGGCTGGCGATCGCATTGGCGCTGCTGATCACCTATGGCGGCGTGCGCGAGTTCCGGGCGAGTTGGCTGTTCATCCTGGTCGGCCATGTGCTCTACACGCTGCCGTTCATGATCCGCGCGGTCATGGCGGTGCTGTCGAGCACGAACTTCCGAACGCTGGAGGAAGGTGCCGCCAGCCTTGGCGCGACCTTCTGGCAGCGTTTCTTCGGCATTGTGGTCCCCAACTGCCGTTCAGGCATCCTCGCCGGCTCGCTCATGGTGGTGACCCTGTCGATCGGCGAGTTCAACATCACCTGGATGCTGCATACGCCGTTGACCAAGACCTTGCCGGTCGGGCTCGCCGACAGCTATGCCTCGATGCGCCTCGAGATCGGCAGCGCCTACACGCTGATCTTCCTGGTGATGATCCTACCGCTGCTGGTCGCCATGCAGTTGTGGGCCCAGCCTCGCAAGCGACGCTCCATTATCACCGAGCCGGAAGCCGCCGCGGCAGACCTTGACGGCCTCAAGCGTCTGGTGATCAGGGAGCCAGTCCGGCCATGACATCCGGGGACGCAGCCGGCACCTCGATCACGCTTAGGGCCTGCGCCAAGACCTTTGAGGACGGCACGCGGGCGCTGGAGCCGATCAACCTTGAGATCGATGCGGGTGAAACTATGGTGCTGCTCGGGCCGTCGGGCTGCGGCAAGACGACGACGTTGCGGATCATAGCCGGCCTGGAGGAACCCGATCCCGGCGGGGCGGTGCTTTTCAATTCCGACGACGTAACGGCGCTGCCGATCGAGCGGCGCAATGTCGGCATGGTGTTTCAGTCCTACGCCCTGTTCCCCAACATGAACGTGGAAGAGAACATCGCTTATGGGCTCAAGGTGCGCCGCCTGCAGCCTGCGCACGTTGCCGAGCGGGTCGCCGAGATGCTCGACATGATGCAGATTGGCGACCTGAAAGAGCGGCGCGTCGATCAGCTTTCGGGCGGCCAGCGACAACGCGTTGCCCTGGCCAGAGCGATCGCTATCCGGCCGCGGGCGCTGCTCCTGGATGAACCGCTGACAGCCCTCGATGCGCTGCTGCGCGAACGCCTGCGCGTCGACATAAACGCGCTCCTGCGCAGCCTCGGGATTACGGCCGTCTATGTCACGCATGACCAGGCAGAAGCTATGGCGCTTGGTGACCGGATCGTCGTCATGAGCCAGGGCCGGGTCGCCCAGATCGGCCGGCCGCGTGAAATCTATCATTCTCCGGCCAACGCCTTCGTTGCCGATTTCATCGGAACCATGAACCGCCTCAGCGGCAGGGCGCGCAATGGCCGGCTGGAGGTCGCCGGCGGGGTCCTGCCGTGGACCGGATGGGACGACGGGCCGGTGGAGGTGTTGTTCCGCCCCGAGGCAGTTTCGATCGTCGCGGCCGATCAGGCACAACTGACAGGTCGAGTGGCCGCGTCGTTCTTTCTCGGCGACCGTTGCCGGCTGGTCATCGAGGACATGGGCAGAGACCGAATCATTGTAGAGACCAGCGGTCGGCTCGAGCACGCCCAAGGCGACCAGGTTCACCTGCGACTGGAGCCGGATGAACTGCTGGTCATCCGCTGAGGCTTCGATCGAGTCTCCGGGAGCCATGCAAACGATGCTCATCGCGCAAGTGACCGACACACACATCAAGCCGAACGACCGGCTGGCCTACCGGCGCGTCGACACCGCTGCCTATCTCGCGGCGTGCGTCGACCATCTGCAGCGCCTCGCACCGCGGCCGGACCTGGTTCTGTTCACTGGGGATCTGACCGATACCGCGCACCCTGAGGAGTATGCCAGGTTCCGGAGCCTGATTGCCCCGCTGCAGGTTCCCTGGTATGTGATCCCCGGAAATCACGATGACCGGACGACCTTTCGCCAGGCCTTTCCCGAACTGTCCCATCTGGGCGGCCACGACACCTTCATTCAATACGTGATTGAGGACTATCCGCTGCGCCTCATCGCACTGGATACTACGATACCCGGAGCCAAGGAGGGTCTCCTTTGCGAGGAGCGCCTGGCGTGGCTGGAGGCGCGCCTTGTCGAAGCGCCCGGCCGCCCGACGCTGATCTTCATGCATCATCCGCCTTTTCTGACCGGGATCGCCCATATGGATGCGCAGAACTGTCGCAACGCCGCCGGGCTTGCTGCGGTGCTGCACCGGCACCGGCAGGTCGTGCGCCTAATTTGCGGACATGTCCATCGTGCGGTTCAGGTTCAGTGGAACGGGGCGACGGCCAGCATTGCGCCGAGCCCTGCCCATTCGGTTGCCCTCGATCTCAGCGCCGACGGTCCGCCTGCCTTCGTCATTGAGCCGCCCTCCTGTCAGCTTCACTACCTCAGCGAGGAAGGATTGGTGGTCAGCCATCTCAGCTATATTGGCAGTTTTGATGGCCCCCACCCGTTCTTCACCAGCGACGGCCACCTGATCGACTGAGAACGCATTGGGGACCGGCGCGCTGAGCGGGCGCCGACACCGACAGTACCTCCCCTACGCCGCCCAAGGATCGCCACGGTGCCTTATCGGCCGCGACCATGGGCTGACGATGCTGTCCGGCGCACGAAGGCCGCGGTGCCGGAAGATGTCGTGTTCCGCACCAAGCCGGAGTTTGCGCTCGACCAGATCCGCGCCGCGCTAGCCGCCGGCAGTGCGCCCGGCGTGGTGGCCATCTCAGATGCTCACGGAGTCGCCCTGGTCGACGCGACCTGCGACACCGAGGCGGCCGACATGGTCATCCGGTTCGCCCAGGACCCAGGGCATGCTGCCCTCAGGGTCGAGGCTGGTCTGACCGCCCGCATTGGCGGGTCCGGCTTGTGGATGTGGCGTCGACCTGTGTTCGTCTGACACCGCGATCCACGAAGCTCAGGCCTCGGCCAGGACGTCGAGGGCTTAGCGCGGCCCACGGCGGCTGGTGGGCCAGGGCGGACATGGTGACGCCGGCCAGAGCGTGTCCGGCGTGCAGCAGGGACGGCGAGGTGCGGATCGAGGCGACCTCCACAATGGTCTGCATGAGCTCGGCGACCGAGAGGTCCTCGAAGCTCAGCGCCGGTCTGGCCCCACTCGGCCGCCACGTACTCTCGGCCCAGGCCCGCAATTCGATCTCGCCGACCCGGTGCTGCTCCACGAGGTTCCGGCCGATCTCGGAGAAGGCGGAGGGATGGCACTGTGCCCGGCCTGCACGACGTGGGCGTGTCGCTGCGAACGGCAGCTGGTGGGCCGAGCAGGGCTGGTGGATTTCCCGACCGCCAGTGCTGAGCGCCGCGACGTTGGCCGTTACAGCCATAACCATGGCCCTATCCCAATCTGATCCCGCTGGACTAGTCGCCGACGATACCGCGATGGTGCGGCCCGAACCAGGAGAGACGACCATGAGCACGACCCCGAAGCCGACTACGTGGCCAGCGGCCAAGAAGGCCAGGACGAAGCCAAAGGGCGAGAAGCCCGCCAAGGTCAAGCGCATCAAGTAGCCCGATCCGCCCCGCACGCTCAAGAAGGGACCGGCTGGTCGAAATGCTGCGCAGGCCCGAGGGCGCCACCATCGAGGAGATCACCGAGGCCTTCGGTACTCGCAATGATCGATCTGTTCACCGATACTGCTGGTGCGGTATTTCCAGGGTTCCCACCTACGCACAGCCCACTTCGGCTGGAGCAGTTCTTCAAGACGCTGTATCTTCGTTATGATGAGCGCTATGTCTACAGCGCACCCGACCTTAAATCAGTCATTCGCCGCCTTGAATAGGCCATCTTCCCCCGCCCTCGCACTGGGCGTTGGTCCGGCCCTTGACTACGACGTCAGGCTTTCAGACGAGAACGCGTAGTTCCGTTTAGCGAGCAATCGCACCGCATGTCCTGCAGGCCTGATCCCGTCGTACGATATCGGAACGGATACCTACGTCCCGCAGATTGGCTTTCGGGCCCGTTGCCGCAGTCCGTATCCGC
>CAYMHN010000152.1:0-7931 GCA_964390235.1 uncultured Candidatus Competibacteraceae bacterium | reverse complement strand
AGCGTCAGGGCGAGCATGAGCTGCCCAGCTACCGGGGCGACATCATCAACGGCCTGGACTTCGACCCGGAGCTGCGCCGGCCCGACCCGGAGCGCATGCTGACCGCCTATGCCCAGTCCTCGGCCACGCTCAACCTGCTGCGCGCCTTCGCCCAGGGGGGCTACGCCGATCTGCATCAGGTTCACCGCTGGACGCTGGATTTCATCGGCGCCAGCCCGCAGGCCGAACGGTACCGGAACCTGGCCGACCGGCTGACCGAGACCCTGGCCTTCATGGAGGCCTGCGGCCTGACCTCGGACACCACGCCGCAGATTCGCGAAACCGAGTTGTTCACCTCGCATGAGGCCTTGCTGCTGCCTTACGAGCAGGCCCTGACCCGGATCGATTCCACCAGCGGCGACTGGTACGACTGCTCGGCCCATCTGCTATGGATCGGTGATCGCACCCGCGACCCCGAGGGCGCCCATGTCGAGTTCGCCCGCGGCCTGCACAATCCGCTGGGCCTCAAGTGTGGTCCGAGCATGACACCCGATGGGCTGCTGCGGCTGATCGACATCCTCAACCCGGACAACATACCGGGCCGGTTGACGCTGATCGCGCGCATGGGCGCCGGTAAGGTCGGGGAGGGCTTGCCGGCCCTGATCCGCGCCGTCCAGCGCGAGGGCAGGGTGGTGGTCTGGTCCTGCGACCCCATGCACGGCAATACCGTCAAGTCGCCCAGCGGCTACAAGACCCGGCCGTTCGATCGGGTGTTGCAGGAGGTCCGTGAGTTCTTCGCCGTGCATGCCGCCGAGGGCAGTTACGCGGGCGGGATCCACGTCGAGATGACCGGCCAGAACGTGACCGAATGCACCGGCGGGGTGCAGGCGATCACCGACGAAGGCCTGGCGGATCGCTACCATACCCACTGCGACCCGCGCTTGAACGCCTCGCAGGCTCTGGAGCTGGCGTTCCTGGTGGCCGAGGAACTGAAGCGCGAGCGGATTCGGGTCCGTCAGGCGCCCGCCGTGCTGACTCCCGCGACGGCGGCTGTTTCATGAATGCCATTGCCTTGACGGATCGACTGTCGGTATAACTTAACGGTCACAATACCCACCCTTGGAGATACCCATGCGCAGACTGTCCCTGTTGATCACTGCTTCGACCCTCGCGCTCGCGCCGCTGGCCGGCAACGCCGCCGACCAGGCCACGGCCGAATTCGTCAACCGCGAGGGCCAGGCCATCGGCACCGCCACGCTGACCGAGAGTCCGCACGGGGTGCTGATCCAGCTTGAACTGGAGAACCTGCCACCCGGCCCCCATGCCATCCATATCCACGGAATCGGCACTTGCGAGGACCACGATCACGGCTTCACGGACTCGGGAGGGCATCTCAATCCCGATGGACGCGAGCACGGTCTGATGAACCCGGCGGGACCGGACGCCGGTGACCTGCCGAACATCCACGCCCATGCGGACGGTACCGTCAGGGCCGAACTGTTCACCATGCTGGCCTCCCTGGGAGGAGCCGAGGGTCGCGCCACGATACTCGACGAGGACGGCGCCGCCCTGGTCATCCATGAAAACCCCGACGATCATCTCACGCAACCCATAGGGGGCGCGGGTCCCCGCATTGCTTGTGGGGTGATACAAGCCGACTGAGCAAGCGCGCTCGGATACGGAAGTCATGATCATCCCCGTCAAGGTCGCCGGCATGGCGCTGTTATTGGCGCTGTGCTGGGTCGCCGCGGCTCGGGCCCAGGCCGATATCCGCGTCGCCGAGGCCTGGGTCAGGGTGAACCCGGCCGAGATCGCGACCGCGCGGGGGCATGTCCGCCTGGAAAATACCGGCAATCGGCTCGACCGCTTGCTGGCGGCCCATTCGCCGGTGGCCGAGCGGATCGAGCTGCATACCCATGTGATGGAAAGCGCGGTGCCGCAGATGCGCCGGGTCGCCGCCATCGACCTGCCGCCCGGCGAACGGGTCAGGCTGGAGCCCGGTGGCCTGCATCTGATGCTGCTCGGCTTGCGTCAGCCCCTGATGGCCGAGCAGCGTTTTCCAATCACCCTGGTGTTCGAGCGGTCCGCGCCCCTGACCCTGGAGTTCAGCGTCCGCGTGCCCTAATCGGTCGAGCCGTAGCGCACCGCGCACCATCAGGGTCGGTGCGCAGTGCGCACCCTACCGGTTGCCCTCTTCCAGCGCTTCCCAGCGGGCATAGCTGGTGGACAGCTCGGCTTGCAGTTCGGTCATGCGCCGCAGCACGCTATCCCGTTCAGCGGCCGGGCTTTGGTAAAAAGCGGGGTCGGAGATTCGCTCGTTCAGCGTCGCCTGCTCCCGCTCCAGGGTTTCGATGCGGGCGGGGAGCTGTTGCAGCTCGCGTTTTTCCTGATAACCGAGCCGGGTCGATGCCGGCTTGGCGGAAACCGGTTTTGGCTTGGAGGTAACCGTATTATCGGATTTCTCCGGGCGTCGCTGCCTCAGCCAGTCGCTATAGCCGCCGACGTATTCGCGGACCCGCCCCTGGCCTTCGAAGACCAGGGTGCTGGTGACCACATTATCCAGGAACTGGCGGTCATGGCTGACCAGCAGCAGGGTACCGCCATAAGCCATGAGCAATTCTTCCAGCAGTTCCAGGGTTTCGAGATCCAGATCGTTGGTCGGTTCGTCCATCACCAGCAGATTGGCCGGTTGGCTGAACAGCCGGGCCAGCAACAGCCGGTTGCGTTCGCCGCCGGATAGCGAGCTTACCGAGGTGCGGGCGCGCTCCGGGGTGAACAGGAAGTCTTGCAGATAGCCGATGATATGCCGGTTGGTGCCGTTGACATTGATATACTCCCGGCCCTCGGCGATATTGTCGATCACGCTCAGGGCGGTCCGCCGCGCGGTCGGGTCCAGCCGGTCGCGTAGCTGATCGAAGTAGGCGATCTCCAGCTTGGTGCCCAACCGTACCGTACCCGAGTCGGGAGGCAACTGGCCCAGTAGCAGGCGCAGCAGGGTAGTCTTGCCGGCGCCGTTGGGGCCGATCAGACCGATCCGGTCGCCGCGCTGGATACGCACCGAGAAGTCGAGAACGATAGGGGTATCGGCACACGCATAACCGATCCGCTCGGCCTCGATCACCAGTTTCCCGGACCGCTCGGCTTCCTCCAGGCCGATCCGTGCCCGGCCCTCGACCTCGCGACGCGCCTGGCGCTCGCGGCGCAGCGCCTGTAAAGCCCGCACCCGGCCTTCGTTGCGGGTGCGGCGGGCCTCTATGCCCTGCCGGATCCACGCCTCCTCCTGGGCCAGCTTCTTGTCGAACAGGGCATTGTGGCGAGCCTCTTCTTCCAGAGCGGCGGCCTTTCTGTCCAGGAAGTTGCGGTAATCGCCCGGCCAGGAGGTCAGTCGGCCACGATCCAGTTCGACGATGCGGGTCGCCAGCCGCTGCAACAAGGCGCGGTCATGGGTGACGAACAGCACCGCGCCGCGGTAGTCCAGCAGCTGCTCTTCCAGCCACTGTATGGCCTCGATATCCAGGTGATTGGTGGGCTCGTCCAGCAACAGCAGCTCGGGTTCCACCACCAGCGCCCGGGCCAGCCCCACGCGGCGCCGCCAGCCCCCGGACAGGGTCGTCAAGCGCTGATCGGCCGGCAGTTGCAAGCGACTCAGCACGCTTTCCACCCGCTGATTGAGACTCCATCCGTCGTGTGCCTCCAACTCGTGCTGCAAGCGCTCGACTTGCGCCATGGACGTTGCGGAGTGCTCCTCGGCCAGCCGCTGCACGGCTAGGTGATAATCGTTCAGCAACCGGCCGACCTCGGGCAGGCCGCCGGCAACCAGCTCGAATACCGTGGCGTTCTCGTCCAATGGCAAATCCTGGGCCAGCCGGGCGATGCGCAGTCCCGATTGGCGCCAGACCTCCCCGGTGTCGGGCGCCAGTTCACCGGCGATCAGCTTGAGCAGGGTGGATTTGCCGGCGCCGTTGCGGCCGATCAGACAGACCCGCTCGCCGGGATCGATCCGGAACTCGGCACCGTCCAGCAGGGGGTGCAGACCGAAGGCGATGGAAACGCGGTCCAGGGTGACTAGGGGCATGGATGGATGATAGCACTATAATCCGGCATTCCGGATAGCATGCCGACAACCACTGAATGAGGAGCGGACCATGTCCGAGACAAACATCCCCGAATCGGCCTCGGCCGTCGTCATCGGCGGCGGCGTGATCGGTGCCAGCGTCGCCTACCATCTGGCCAAACTGGGCTGGAACCAGGTGGTATTGCTGGAACGCAAGCAGTTTGCCTGCGGCACCACCTGGCACGCCGCCGGACTGATCGGCACCCAGCGGGCCAACGAATCCCACGCGCGGCTGACCCGTTACTCCATGGCCTTGCTGCGCGAACTGGAAGAAGAAACCGGGCAGAGCACCGGTTTCCGCCAGGTAGGCAGTCTCAGTGTCGCCCATTCCGCGGCGCGCTGGGAGGAACTCAAGCGGGTGGCCTCGATGAACAACGCCTTCGGCGTTACCCGGGTCGAGCTGGTCACCCCGGAGGAGATCCAGTCCCTGCACCCGCTGGTGCGCACCGATGATTTGCTGGGCGGCACCTGGGTGGCCCAGGACGGCCAGGCCAGCCCGATCGACATCACCATGGCCTTCATCAAGGGGGCGCGCGGGCGCGGCGCGCGCTGCATCGAGGGGGTGAAGGTTACCGGTATCCAGCGCATGTCCGGTCGGGTCACCGGTGTTGCCACCGATCACGGCGACATTCGCAGCGAGATCGTGGTCAACTGCGCCGGCCTCTGGGGTCGCGAACTGGGCCGGCTGGCCGGGGTCAATGTGCCGCTGC
Organism: uncultured Candidatus Competibacteraceae bacterium; assembly: GCA_964390235.1. GTDB lineage: Bacteria > Pseudomonadota > Gammaproteobacteria > Competibacterales > Competibacteraceae > CAYMHN01. The sequence continues at coordinate 3,128 of CAYMHN010000152.1, read as the reverse complement.
ACGCTTGCGAGCACTACTACGCCCATACCGAGAAGCTGGACCTGCCGCCGAATCTGCCGGTGCTGCGCGACCATGACCGTTGCGCCTATTACCGCGAGGACGCCGGCAGCCTGCTGATCGGCGCTTTTGAAAGACAGGCCAAGCCCTGGGGCATGGACGGCATTCCGGAGGATTTCTGCTTCGACGAGCTGCCCGGTCATATGGAGGAGCAACTGATGCCGGTGCTGGAAGACGCCATGCAGCGGGTGCCGCTGTTGCGGAACGTCGGCTGGCGCAGCTTCTTCTGCGGTCCCGAATCCTGCAACCCGAACGATCTGTTCCACATCGGCGAGGCGCCGGAACTGCGCGGCTTCTTCGTCGGCTGCGGCTTGAACTCGGTCGGCATCCAGACCTCCGGTGGCCTGGGCAAGGCGCTGTCCGAGTGGATCGACCGGGGCCATCCGCCCATGGATCTCTGGGGCAATGATATCCGCCGCATGTACCCGTTCATGGGCACGCAGCGGTTCCTGGAGCAGCGGGTGGCCGAGACTCTGGGCCTGCTGTACGAGAATCATTATCCGTATCGCCAGTTCGCCAGTTCCCGCGAGGTGCGCCATTCGCCGGTGCATGAGCGACTGGTGCAACTCAATGTCTGCTTCGGCCAGGTAGCCGGCTGGGAGCGGCCCAACTGGTTCGCGCCCCCCGGTGTCGAGCCGGTGTACCAGTACTCCTTCGGCAAGCAGAACTGGTTCGAGCATTCGGCCGCCGAGCACCGCGCGGCCCGCGAGGGCGTGGCGCTGTTCGACCAGTCCAGCTTTTCCAAGTACCTGCTCGCCGACCGCGACGCCTGCCAGATTCTACAGCGCGTCTGCACCAACGACATCGACGTGGCACCGGGCCGCATCGTCTACACCCACTGGCTGAACGAGCGCGGCGGCATCGAGGCCGATGTCACCGTCACCCGGCTGGCCGAGGACCGCTTCTGGGTGGTCAGCGGCGCGGCGGTGACCCACAAGGACCTGGGCTGGCTGAATCGCCATGTTCCCGAGGGCGCCCATTGCTTCGTCCACGACATGACCAACGCATGGGCGGTGTTCGGCGTGATGGGACCGGACAGCCGGGCGCTGCTGGAGGAACTGCTGCGCATCGATCTGAGCAACGAGGCGTTTGCGTTCGGCCAGGCCCGCGAGATAGAGATCGGCTGCGCCGTCGGCCGCGCGCACCGGGTCAGCTATGTCGGCGAACTGGGCTGGGAGCTCTACATCCCGGTCGATCAGGCCCGCCATGCCTTCGACGAAATCCTGCGCATCGGCGCCACTCATGGCCTGCAACCGGCCGGCATGCACGCCCTGGATTCTTGCCGCATCGAGAAGAAGTTCGTCCACTACGGCCACGACATCGGCGACGAGGACACGCCTCTGGAGGCCGGCATGGGCTTCGTCTGCGCGCTGGACAAAGCCATTCCCTTCATCGGCCGCGACGTCATCCTGCGTCAGAAGGAAAAACCGCTGAGCAAGCGCCTGGTGCAGTTCCTGTTGCGCGACCCCGAGGTCATGCTCTACCACCACGAACCGATCCGCCGTGACGGCGAGATCGTCGGCCATCTGACCTCGGGCAGCTACGGCCACACCCTGGGCGGCTCGGTGGGGTTGGGCTATGTGCGCTGCGCCGAAGGCGTGAGCAAGGACTGGATGGCATCCGGCGACTGGAGCATCGAGGTCGGCGGCGAGCGGATACCGGCAAAAGCCAGCCTGCGGGCGCTGTATGATCCGATCGGGGAGCGGATTCGAGGGTGACCGATGCGAGTTTGCCGCTATCTTGACGACCACCGGGGCTGGGCGTAGCATCGATTGCGTACCGGAGGACAACCCATCGGAGGACAATAATGAAAAACCTGCATCACTTCGTTTTCGGTATCGCCGCCCTGACCTTCCTGTTGGCGCCCGCCTTGCAACACCGTCAGGCTCAGGCCGACGAACTCGCCAACGTGGTGGTCCTCGCCACCGGCGGCACGATTGCCGGCGCCGGGGCGAGCGCCGCAGCCAGTGCCACCTACCAAGCCGCCACGGTGCCGGTGGACCGGCTCATCGCCGGGGTGCCGGAACTCGCCGATCTGGCCAATGTGAGCGGCGAGCAGGTATTCCAGATCGCCTCGGAGAGCTTTACCAACGAGCACTTGCTGGAACTCGGCAAGCGGGTGAATGAACTGGTCCAGCAGGATGACGTGGACGGCATCGTCATCACCCACGGCACCGACACGATCGAGGAGACGGCTTTTTTCCTCAACCTGGTGATTCACTCTGAAAAGCCGATCGTCGTCGTGGGTTCCATGCGCCCCGGCACGGCCATGTCCGCCGACGGCATGCTCAATCTCTACAGCGCCGTGGCCGTGGCCCGCAGCCTCGATGCCCGAGGCAAGGGTGTGTTGGTGGTGATGAACGACGAGATCCACTCGGGCCGCGATGTTCTGAAAGCAGCCAATATTCGCACCGATGCCTTCGGCAGTCCCTGGGGACCGCTGGGCATGGTGGTCGAGGGCCAGACCTACTGGTTTCGCCAGCCGGTGAAACGCCACACGGTGAATTCCGAGTTCAATATCGAGCAGCTGGATACCTTGGCGCCGGTGGAAATCGCCTATGGCTACGGCAATGTCTCCGACGCCGCCTACAAGGCCTTCGCCGAGGCCGGCGCCGCAGCCATCATCCACGCCGGCACCGGTAATGGTTCGGTGGCGCGGCAGGTGGTGCCGAGCTTGCGCGAGCTGCGCGAACAGGGTCTGCACATCATCCGCTCGGCGCGCATCACGGGGGGTGGCTTCGTTCTTCGCAACGCCGAACAGCCCGATGACGAGTATGACTGGGTGGTGGCGCACGACATCAACCCGCAGAAAGCCCGCATCCTGGCGACGGTCGCGCTGACCCGAACCACGGACAGCGCGGAATTGCAGCGCATTTTCTGGGAATACTGACTGAACCCTCGCTTCATAATGCTAAGGTGATTTCCGAAAAAAACCGTCCCTCGTTCGGTCCCCCTGATAGGGGTCGGGAAGGCTCCGTAGATACCGTCTTAAACTGTCAAGCTTTTTGAGAGATCTGTGACTGGAAATCGGTTTGATTTTTGATCACGCCAAAGCAGATGTGGGCCAACTT
>CAYMHN010000151.1:0-7950 GCA_964390235.1 uncultured Candidatus Competibacteraceae bacterium | reverse complement strand
TCCTCACGCGCAACCCTCGCCTCCTCTACCGCCGGTTCGCGCAGGCTGACGCCGGGGCTGAGGATCAGCGTCCGCCAGCCGCTGAACCACAGCGGATCGAACGATCCCGTCCGAACCTCGGCATCGGGAAAGCACTGCCGGAACTCGGCCAGACCCGGCGGTGCGTCCCGGCTATCCGCGGCCGCGAAGCGGATACCGCGCGCGGCCAGGTGGCGGGCCACCGACAACCCGCTCTGTCCCAGTCCCACGATCAGCACCTCAGCCCTCACGCCTCACCCCTCATCGAATCTTCAATGTTGCCAGCCCGACCAGCACCAGAATCACGGTAACAATCCAGAAGCGAACGATCACCCGCGGCTCCGGCCAGCCCTTGAGCTCATAATGATGATGCAGCGGCGCCATGCGGAAGATGCGCCGCCCGGTCAGCTTGTAGGAAGCGACTTGCAGGATCACCGAGACGGTCTCCATGACGAACACCCCGCCCATGATGACCAGCACCAGTTCCTGCCTAACCACCACGGCGATCACCCCCAGCGCCGCCCCCAGGGCCAGGGCGCCGACATCGCCCATGAATACCTGGGCCGGGTAGGCATTGAACCACAGAAAACCCAGCCCGGCGCCGACCAGCGCGGCGCAGATCACCCCGACCTCGCCCACGCCGGCCACATAGGGAATGCCCAGATATTCGGCGAAGCGGAAATTGCCCGAGGCATAGGCGAATACCGCCAACGCGCCGGCCACCATCACCGTGGGCATGATCGCCAGACCATCCAGACCGTCGGTCAGATTGACCGCGTTACTGGACCCGACGATCACCAGATAGGTCAGCGGAATGAACAGCCAGCCGAGTTGCACCACCACATCCTTGAACAGGGGCACGATCAGCGAGGTCTCGATCGCGCTCTGGGCGGTCAGGTACAGCACCAGCGCCGCCGCCAGGCCGACGACCGACTGCCACAGGTATTTCTCGCGCGCCGGTAGCCCCTTGGAGTTCTTCAGAATCAGCTTGCGGTAGTCGTCGATCCAGCCGATCAGGCCGAAGGCCAGCGTGACCAGCAGCACGATCCAGACATAGCGGTTGCGCAGATCGGCCCACAGCAACGTGGACATGGCAATCGCCACCAGAATCAGCGCCCCACCCATGGTCGGTGTGCCAGCCTTGGTCAGATGGCTTTGGGGACCGTCCTGGCGAACCTGCTGACCGATCTGGTATTGGCTGAGTCGGCGAATCATCACCGGCCCGACCAGCAAGGCGATCAGCAACGCGGTCAATACCCCGAAAATCGCGCGCAGGGTCAAATACTGGAAGGCGTTGAAACCCGTGTAGACATTGACGGTCAGCCACTCGGCCAGGATCACGAGCATGCCATGGCCTCCGCGCGCAAAGCCTGTACCACCCGCTCCATGCGCATGCTGCGCGAGCCCTTGATCAGCAGCCGCGGTGCCAGCTCGACCTCGGCCAAGTCCACGTCCAGAGCCGTGATCAATGGATCGATCGCGTCGAAATGCCGGGCATCGGGACCGAAAGCCCGGCAAGCCTCGGCACTCAGCGGTCCCAGCGCATACAGGCGCTGCACGCCCAGCCGCCGGGCCAGGCCACCGGCCTCGGCATGGGCCGCCGCAGCACCGGCTCCCAGTTCGGCCATATCGCCCAACACCAACCAGTTGCACCCACCATCGGCCACCAGGGTATCCAGACCGGCGGCCAGCGAAGCCGGATTGGCATTGTAACTGTCGTCGATCAGGGTGCAGCCGTGGCGGCCGGGCGTGGTGCGCAAGCGACCGGCCACCGGCTGCATGCTTTCCAGACCGGCGCGGATGTCGTCGAGCCCGGTTCCGACCGCGTGGGCGGCGGCGGCGGCGGCCAGAGCATTGCGGATGTTGTGGCGCCCCGGCAGTGGCAGGTCGATATCGATACCCCGGTCGCCGATCCCGAGCCGGAATCGACGCTCGGCCAGCCACCGGCCGTGGACCAGGGCCGGCCGGTCGAGACCGAAATCGATGATCCGGCGCTCTCTGTTCAGTCCCCGCCAGTACTGTGCATGGTTATCGTCGGCATTGATCACGGCCACGCCGGCCGGGTCCAGACCGGCGTAGATCTCGCCCTTGGCCCGGGCAACTCCCTCGATGCTGCCGAAACCCTCCAGATGCGCCGGACCCGCGTTGGTGATCAGGGCGACATCGGGACGGGCCAGTCCAGCCAGATAGGCGATCTCGCCGGGATGATTGGCGCCCATCTCGATCACGGCATGGTCGTGCTCGCTGTCCAGTCGGCACAGCATCAGCGGCACCCCGATATGATTGTTGAGGTTGCCGACCGTGGCCAGCACCTCGCCGCGCCGGCGCAGGATGGCGGCCAGCATTTCCTTGACCGTGGTCTTGCCATTGCTGCCGGTCAGAGCCAGCAGGGGTTGCTTGAAACGGCGCCGCCAGGCGGCGGCGATCTGCCCCAGAGCGGCCAGGCTGTCGGTCACCTTGAGCTGCGGCAGGGGGCTGTCCTGCCAGCGCTCGACCACGGCGGCCGCCACGCCGCGCTCAAGGGCCCCGGCCAGAAAATCATGGCCATCGAATGTAGGGCCCTTGAGCGCGACGAACAGCGCCCCCGGCTGAATGCGGCGGGTGTCGGTGTCCAGACCGCTGATGACCTGATCATCGCTGGCGCCACGCAAACCGGCGTGGCTCAAGCGGACGATTTCCCCCAGGGTCAAGGCGATCACGCGGCCGGCTCCCCCAGCCAGTCACGCACGATCTCACGGTCGCTGAACGCTACCCGCCGCTGTCCCAAGATCTGATAGTCCTCGTGTCCTTTGCCTGCAATCAATACCATATCGCTTGCTGTCGCCCCACTCAGTGCGTCGCGAATCGCCGTCGCCCGATCACGCTCCACCCGTACCCGATCGGGTTGCCGCAGTCCCGCCAGAATCTGACTGACGATGCGCTCCGGATCCTCGGTGCGCGGATTGTCATCGGTGACGATGATCTGGTCCGCCCAGCGCTCGGCCACCGCGCCCATCAGTGGCCGCTTGCCCGGATCGCGGTCGCCGCCGCACCCGAATACGCACCACATCCGCCCCCGGCCATGCTCACGCAGTGCCCGCAAGGCCTGCTCCAGTGCCTGAGGGGTATGGGCATAATCGACCACCGCCAACGGCCGACCTGGCCGGCCGAAGCGCTCCATCCGGCCGGGCGCCCCGCTCACCGTCGCCAGCCGTTCCAGCGCCTCTCGCAGTGGCATGTCCAGCGTCAGCAACACTGCCAAGGCGGCCAGCAGATTGCTGGCATTGAAGCGACCGAACAAGCCGCTATGCAGTTCACCCTCACCCCCCGGGGATGCGATCCGCATGGACAAGCCCTGCGGCGACAGGCGCAGGGAATGGCCACGTACCGCCGCCGTTCCGGTCAAGCCGTAACCCACGGCCCGCCCACCCAGTTCCAGGGCCAGCGCGCGACCGAACGCATCGTCCAGATTGAGCACGACCTGGCGCGGGCTTAGCTCGGTGAACAGCCGTCGCTTGGAGGCGGCATAGTCGGCCGGATCGGCATGGTAGTCAAGATGGTCGCGCCCCAGATTGGTCAGCACCGCCACCGCGAATGTCAAGCCGTCGGCGCGCCCCTGGGCCAGGGCATGCGAGGAGACTTCCATGGCCACATGACGCACCCCGCGTCGGCGCAGTTCCGCCAGGCAGCACCACAGAGTCAGCGCATCCGGGGTGGTCAGCTCGGCCTTGTCCAATTCGTTCCAGACACCGTACCCCAAGGTGCCGAGCAGTCCGGCGGGACGATCCGCTTGCTGCAAAGCCTGGGCCAGGTACCAGGCCGTCGAGGTCTTGCCGTCGGTGCCGGTGATCCCGATCAGGTCCAGATCACGACAAGGGTCATCGTGGAAGCGCGCCGCAATCCGGCCGATCCGATGACTCAGGCTATCGATGGCAAACAGTGGCGGCTCGGCGGCCTCGGGTAGCGGGTCTTCACAGGGGGGCTCCCAGGCAATCGCCGCGATCCCGCTGTCCCGCAACATCGGGTAGAACGCCAGTCCATGATGCCGCCGACCCCGCAAGGCAAAAAACAAATCGCCGGGACGTACCCGGCGACTGTCACTGCTCAGACCCGACACCGGCCGCTCCAGGTTCGGCGGAACAGCAGTCAGCCCGGCCAGCAGACGGCTGAGCGGGAGCGGCGTGGTCAGCATGCCATCACCGCGCGGCCGTCTGGATCAGGCTGCCGACATCGTCGGGCAACACGCCACGCAAGCGCAGCGCATGGCGCATGACCTCCCCGAATACCGGGGCGGCCACCAGACCGCCATAGTATTGCTTGCCCTTGGGCTCGTCGATCATCACCACGATGACCAGTTCCGGCCGACTGACCGGGGCCAGACCGGCGAACAGGGACAGATAGCGATCCCTGGCATATCCTCCGGCTATTACCTTGTGGACCGTTCCGGTCTTGCCAGCCACCCGGTATCCGGGGACCGCGGCACGCCGGGCCGTACCCCCAGGAGCGACCACGGTCTCCAGCATCAGACGGACCTGCTCCGCCGTTCGGGCCGATAGCACCCGGGGCGGGTTGGCCGGCAATTCATCGCGCTTGAGCAGGGTCAGCGGTGGGCGCACGCCGTCCGTGGCCAGCACGGCGTACGCCTGGGCCAGTTGCAGCGCATTGACCGAAACCCCGTAACCGAACGCCCGGGTGGCATACACAAACTCGCTCCAGCCCCGCGGATGATCCAGCATGCCGCGCTGCTCGCCACGCATCTCGATGCCGGTCGGAGTGCCGAATCCCAGGTCATGATACAGTTGCCAGAGCTGGCTGGGCGGCATCAAGCGAGCGATCTTGGTGACCCCGACATTGCTGGACTTGGTCAGCACTCCGGTCACATCCAGCGGGCCGAAGTTGCGGATATCGCGTACCGTGCGCCGCCCCACCCGCAAGGTGCCCGGACGCGTGTCGATCAGGGTGTGCGGCGCCACCAGTCGACTTTCCAAGGCGGCCGCCACGGTGAACGGCTTGAGGGTGGAACCGGGTTCGAACACATCGGTGACCGCCCGGTTGCGCAGCAGCGCGCTGCGTCGGTGGTTGCTATCGTTGGGATTGCCCGCCGGCTGGTTGGCCAGGGCCAGGATCTCGCCGCTATGCGGATCCAGCACCACCACGGTACCGCCTTCGGCGGAATATTCCTGTACCGTGGCCTTGAGCGCTCGGTACGCGTAATACTGGATGCTGCGATCCAGACTCAACACCAGTTCGGTGCCGGGGCGCGGATCGCGCAGATTTTCCAGCTCCTCCACGGTGCGACCGCGCAGATCGCGCATTACCCGTTTCTGTCCGGGCTCGCCCCGCAGGATGGCGTCGAAGGCCAGTTCCAGTCCTTCCTGACCCCGATCATCGATGTCGTTGAATCCGATCAGGTGGGCGCTGACCTCGGCGTCCGGATAGTAGCGGCGGTATTCGCGTTGCAGATACACCCCGTTGATGTCGAGATCCTTGATCGCCTGCGCCCGATTCGGCTCCAGGTGGCGGCGCAGATAGAGGAAGCGGCGCCCGGCCGCCGCCATGCGCTCGACCCGTCCAGTCAATTCGACCGGATCAAGCGCCAGCACACCGGCCAACTCGCCCAGCCGCGCGCGATCTTCCAGCAAGGCGGTGGGGTCGGCCCAGATCGAGCCGACTGGTGAACTGACCGCCAAGGGCTCGCCATTGCGATCGACGATCATGCCGCGATGGGCTGGCACCTGCACTATGCGGGCATGACGGGCGTTACCCTGCTCGCGCAGGAACTCATCGTGAATCAGCTGCAAGTAAGTGGCCCGCGTCAGCATGCCCGCAGCCGCCAATCCCAGCAACCCCAGCACGAAATAGTGGCGGCCCCGTATCAAACGCTGTTGCCGTTGATGAGGTGCGTTCATCGCTTTACATAGATCACTTCGGTTGGTTCCGGCACGGTCATCTCCAAGCGCGTGCGCGCCACCTGTTCAATCAATGCCTTGGCACTCCAGGTGCTCTGCTCCAGCAGCAGCTGCTGCCATTCCAGATCCAGCTCGTTGGCGCTACGCTGCAAGGCCTGCAACTCGCTCACCAGCCCTCGGCTGCGATACTCGAGATACACCGTGCTCAGTCCGCCGGCCAGCACCGCCAGTCCCAACACGGACAATGCCAACAAATGCCTCATGCACGCCGCTCCGCAACCCGCATGATGGCGCTGCGGGCTCGGGGATTGGCAGCTACTTCCACCGCCGTCGGCCGCTGTCCACGGCCCAGCAGACGCAGTCGGCCAGCCGGAGGTTCGCCGAGGATCGGCAGTTCCGGTGGCAGTTCCGGACCGCGTGACTCGCTTCGCAGAAACCGCTTGACCAGCCGATCTTCCAGCGAATGGAAGCTGATGATGACCAACCGTCCGCCCGGAGCCAGCGCCGCCACCGCTTGAGTCAGCGCCGCCTGTAACTCATCCAGTTCATGATTGATGGCGATGCGGATCGCCTGAAAACTGCGCGTGGCGGGGTGCTGCCCCCGCTCTCGAGTGGGCACGGCCGCAGCGATCACGCCGGCCAGCCGGGTAGTGCCGGTGAGCGGGGTTTCGCCACGGGCGGCGACAATGGCGCGCGCCACCCGGCGATGAAACCGCTCTTCACCATAGTCGCGCAGTACCCGACTCAGTTCGACCTCGGTGACGGTCGCCAACCAGTCGGCGGCGGTAATCCCACTGGTCGGGTCCATACGCATGTCCAGCGGCCCTTCCAGACGAAAGCTGAAACCACGCGCCGGATCGTCAAGCTGTGGAGAGGACACCCCCAGATCCAGCAGGATTCCATCCATTCGCCCGCTCAGGCCCTGCCGCTCGACCCATTCGCCCAGCTGGCTGAACGGCGCGTGAAGGAACTCGAAGCGCGGCTCGGCGCCGAACTGCCGGTCGGCATGAAGGGCTGCCGCCGGATCGCGGTCCAGGGCCAACAGCCGACCTTGCGAGCTCAGTTGCCGCAGAATCGCTGCCGCGTGACCACCGCAGCCAAAGGTTGCATCCAGGTAGCGACCCTCGACTCGAGTCACCAATGCCGCCACTGCTTCATCCAGCAATACCGTTTGATGCGCGGGGTGCGTTGACATGGCGATCAGAAGGGCACGTCGATGGTCTCCCCCTCGAGGGAACCCTGCTGCAAACTGATCCATGCATCGCGCTGCCGATACCATAAGGCTTCATCCCAAAGTTCGAACTTGTTGCCCTGCCCGACCAGAACGATTTTTTTCTCCAGTCCGGCAAATTCACGCAAGGGTCCCGGCAATAACAGTCGTCCGCTGCCGTCCAGACCGCACTCCTCCGCATGTCCCAGCAACAGCCGTTTGAGCGCGCGTTTGGTGGGATCGGCGCTGGACAAGGCGACCAACTGCTGTTCGATGATCTCCCACACCGGCAGCGGGTAGAGCAACAGGCAGCGATCCGCATCGATGGTAATGATCAGCTGGCCCTGGCAATTGTCCTGCAATTGCTGCCGGTATCTGGTCGGCATCGACATCCGGCCTTTGGTGTCGAGCGACAAGGGATTGATGCCCCTGAACAATGATCGTGCCTCTGCGACGCCGAAATTTTCCTGATATTCCCACTTTACCCCACTTTATGCCACACTATAGGTAGTGATGCTGACTGCTGTCAAGCAATGAATAACCCGGAAAATTGACCATTACGTCAACAAAATCAATTGATTAATCAAGATTGAAAAATCCATTGTTTTTTTGTTCGGCGATCACTGGATGGGACCGCGAGGTGGGACAAGAGCAGCATGAAGGTCGGAGAATGGCGAAAGAAAGTGGGAGTCGGCCGATAAGCCGGGTTCTGTCATGGACAGCCATTCATCTGCGACGCCTGTCACCAGACGCCTGTAGCGACCTACCCGGGAGCCATGCGGGCCGCATGGATACACTCCCCTATTTGGTCTTGCTCCGGGTGGGGTTTGCCCT
>CAYMHN010000150.1:0-7967 GCA_964390235.1 uncultured Candidatus Competibacteraceae bacterium | reverse complement strand
ACCAAGGTCCAGGCGAAACCACCAGCGGCGATACCGCGATCCAGATTCCGGGCAATGAAGTCCACCCAGTAAATCGTGTGCGGCATCAGACCAATGCCGAACAGGAGATGTGCGAGCAACAACCTCTGTAGCTTGGGCGAAAGAAAAACTGTGCGGGCTCGGGTCGGCGATTCCACGGTCGGAAGACTATGTCTCGAAGGCAGTTGCGCTGGCAACCCCCACCAGGTGATCGCCAGTGCAACGGCACCCAACGCGGTCAGACCCAGTCAAGCGATCGTGATGTCGAAGTTCAGTAGCGCCGGTATCAGCGTGCCCGATAGGACGATACCGGTACCAACACCGGTGAACAGCGATGCCGCCACTCGTGCGAGATCCCGGGACGAGGCCAGGACCAGCAGCAACGAAACTGCCCCCACCATGATCACCCCGGCGCTGACTCCGATCAGCAGCCACCACGGCAGCAGCCACATGAATCCGCTCGGTATGCTGCTCAAGGCCGGGCTCGCAAGCGACAACACCATACAGACCTTGCCAGTCACCAACGTCCTGCGCCTGGGTGAACTCGGCAGCCGGGAAGGTGATCCGCCCTTCCCTACCGCTGCCACGGACGGAGCAGGCGCTGGATGGGAATAGCCCATCTGGCTATTGGCTTACTGGCGAATCGAATTGGGCCTGCAGTGCCGCTGGTAACCAAGGAATAGCGCATCCGTCCATAGCTGGCGATGGTTGATCGAGCATTGACACTCCGGGATCTCGACTAGCGCCTGCCCACGATCGGCTTAGCGCACGCTCGCCTGCCGGGCATCGGCAGCGTCGTCCGGAAGATGGGAGAGCAATAGCTCGGCGCCTTGATTGATAGCCTTTTCAATGGCCTTGCGCACCGCCACGACATCCCGTTGCCGAAGAGCAGCGATCGCGTCGTCATAGTTGTGATAACCATCCGAAGTGATGGATGTCTGCGGATAGAGATAGTTGAAACACGGCCCGATCCGCAGCCACAGGCTCTCGATGATACCCAGCAGATGGGGCATGCCCGCGTAGCTGTAGAGGGTGAAGCGAAAACGCCGGTTGTACATCAGGGCAGTCTTGGCATCACCTGCCTTCTTGGCGGTGCGGAACTCGGCAGCGAGACCTTCCAGGCGCGTTATACCCTCGGCGTCGATGGCCAATGCGGCCTCCTCGGCCGCCAGACCTTCCACCGCTCTGCGAATCTTACAAATCTCCAGATACTCGCGGCGTGTCGGTAGCGGCACCCGGAAAGCCTGATTCGGCTCGCTCACGAGGATCTTGGCGGCGGCAAGCCTGATCAGGGCCTCGCGAACCGGCGTTGGACTGGTACCGAGCTGTTGGGCCAGCTCGCGAATACTGAGCCGCTGACCGGGGCGAAGTTTGCCCGACACAAGCGCATCGCGCAGTTGCTCTTCGATGTGCGCCACAAGGCTCAGCCTGGGCGGCTGACGTAGGTCGAATGTCATGAGGTCGAGTTCCTTGGCTCGTGTAAATCATCGCTTGCGCTGCTCGGCGAGGTCAGCTGCTTTGATAAAATAATGTACATGATATATTTTATATCATGGTGGCGTGAAACATGAGTATGGAGGGCATGCACAGGAAAGGATCCCGTCTCGATCCGCGGATACGCCCCGCCACCGTACACCCGTCTCAACCTGACCTTTGGATATCGTCATCGGGAGCTCCCATGAACGTGAGAAAGTTTTCATTCGCCATCGTCGCGGCAGCCGTGCTTGCAAGCGGATTGCACACGGAACCTGCAACTGCCGATGAACTGGTCATCGCCCGTTCGGTTTCCACCACAGCCATGGATCCGGGGTTCCTGCGTGAAGCAGCAACCATCGTCGACAACATCTTCGACACGCTGGTGCTGCGTGACGAGGACATGAACCTCGTCCCCGGTCTCGCCTTATCCTGGGAAGCTCTGGACGATACGCGCTGGGAATTCCGACTCCGTGAAGGCATCACGTTCCATAATGGGGAGGCATTCAACGCCGAGGCGGTAAAATTCACCCTCGAGCGGATACTGGACCCCGAGGCCAACTCACCCACGATTTCCTATATCCGCACCGTCGATCGCGTCGAGGTCGTTGATCCCCTGACGGTACACATCATCACCAACGAACCCGATCCGCTGTTGCCCACCCGAATGAGCCGTTACCCGGCCTATATCGTGCCACCCGGTTACATCCAGGAGGTCGGCAGAGACGTGTTTGCCCGCGAGCCCGTCGGCACCGGCCCGTACCGGATGACGTCCTTCGTGCCGGATCAGCACGTCATTCTGGAAGCCAATGCGGACTACTGGCGCGGAGCACCGAAGATCAGCCGCGTCGTGTGGCGGCCTATTCCCGACGCCACGGCTCGGGTTACCGCACTGATTACCGGTGAGGCGCATCTGATCGAAGGCGTGCCGGCAGACCTAGCGGCGCTGGTTCAGGAAAGCCCGGATGTGGATCTGGTACAGGTGCCCAATGGCGGACTGACCATCTATCTCGGTCTCAAGTCCGACCAGCCGCCGCTCGATGATGTGAAGGTCCGTCAGGCCCTCAATCACGCCATCGACCGTCAGGGTATCGTTGACAACATCCTGAACAATCTGGCCACCGCCAAGGGCACCCAGGTCGGTCCGTTCGATTTCGGCTTCCTGGACGTGCCGGTGCCCGAATACGACCCGGACAAGGCCAGAGCCCTGCTCGCCGAAGCGGGCCATCCGGACGGCTTCGAAATCAGGATGCAGGCCACGCGTCGCTATATCAAGGGCGCCGAGGTCGGCCAGGTGATTGCCCAGCAGCTCGGTGCGATCGGGGTGAACGTGGATCTCGAAATCCCCGAATGGTCGGTCTACATTCAGCAAGTTCCCGCCGGGAACCAGGCCCCGATCTACATGCTGGGCTGGGGGTCGACCCAGACACTCGATGCGGACGCCGCCATCTACGCCATCCTTCGTAGCGGCGAACCTTACTCGACTGTATCGATGCCCGACCTGGATGCTCTGCTGGACGAAAGCCGTCGCACGGTCGATGAGGTGCAACGCGAACAGATTCTTCATAGGATCCAGGAAATCGCCGCCGAATCCGTGCCCGTACTTACGCTTTACCAGGAGGATTCGCTTTACGGAAAGCGCGATAATGTGGATTTCACGGGTCGTGCCGATGCCAGAATTCCGGTGTTCAACATCGAATTAAAATGATCGACACCCGGCATCGGCGCCGACAGGCGGACCTCTACATCGGTGGAGGTCTGTTGGTAGCCGTCGTGATGCTGGGCCTTCTGGGGCCGTTGTTCTGGCCGCTCGACCCGATCTCCGGGCAGCTCACCGCAATCTTCAAACCCCCGTTTTCGGTTGTCGGGGAACATACCCACATACTCGGAACCGATCAGCTCGGCCGCGATCAGCTCGCTCGAATCATCGAGGGCACGCGCGTCTCCCTGTCCATCGTGGTCGTGGCGGCGTTCATCTCGGTCATTCTGGGCACCTCCCTGGGCGTGGTCGCGGGATACTTCGGCGGCTGGGTCGATGCCTTGATCATGCGGCTGGTCGACATACAGCTTGCCATACCCTTCATCCTGCTAATCCTGCTGGTGGTGGCCGTCATAGGCCCGAGTCTGACGAATCTCATCATCGTTCTGGGCGTCACCGGGTGGGCCATTTTCGCCCGAGTCGCCAGGGCACGGACTCTCGAGGTACGAGAGCTCGAGTACATCGAAGCGGCCAGGGCTCTCGGACTGCCGACTTGGCGCATCCTGAGCGGCCATGTGCTGCCGAATATCCTGGTCCCCCAGGTCGTGCTCCTGACCCTGGATCTGCCGCGTCTCATCGTGCTCGAAGCAGCCATAGGATTCCTGGGGCTGGGGGTCCAGCCGCCCACACCGTCGCTCGGCAACCTGATCGGCGAAGGCCGGGCCTTCATCCTCACTGCCGACTGGCTGATTCTTTACCCGGGCATGGTCATCGCGGCGCTGGTCATCGCCTTCAATCTGCTGGGCGATTGGTTGGTGAAACAGACCGAGTCGAAAGTCGAGTAATGCCCACATGAACCTGACCAGGTTCCTGATCTCGCGAACATTACAGGGAATGGTCGTACTTCTTGGCGTTTCCCTGATCGTCTTCTTCAGCCTCTTTCTTACCGGCGATCCGGCCGCGCTGATGCTCCCACCGGATGCCACGGCGGCCGAGATCGCCGCGTTCAGGGACCGCATGGGATTCAATGACCCGATCTGGCTCCAGTACCTACGCTTTCTCGTCGGGGCCCTGCAAGGTGACATCGGTCATTCATTGCGCTTTCAACGTCCCGCCCTGGAGCTGGTGCTGGAGCGGGTTCCCGCCACCGCCTTGCTTGCCGTGTCGGCGCTTGCATGGAGCACCCTCGCGGGATTCGTGCTCGGTGTCATGGGCGCTGTCTGGCGGGATACCGGGCTCGACATGACGGTCCGGCTCGTTGCCTTGTCGGGTCAGGCCGTACCGGTGTTCTGGCTTGGCCTGCTGCTGATCATCTTTTTTTCCCTGCGCTTGCGCTGGTTGCCATCCAGCGGTTACGGCAGCATCCAGCATCTGATCCTGCCGGCCATCACCCTTGGCGCCTATTACATGAGCGCGGTGACCCGGCTCGTGCGTGCCAGTCTGATCGAGGCGCTCGGTCGGGACTATGTGCGTACCGCGCGGGCAAAAGGGCTGTCGGAGTGGCGCGTGGTGATGCGCCACGGCCTGCGCAATGCGCTCATTCCGGTGGTGACCGTGCAGGGGATGTACTTTGCGGCACTGCTGGGGGGGGCGCTCATCACGGAGATCATCTTCGCCTGGCCCGGCATCGGCAGGCTCGCCGTGCAGGCCATCGAGACGCGCGATTTTCCCCTGGTACAGGCGGTTGTTCTCTTCGCGGCCTTCGTCTTCGTGATCGCCAATCTCCTGGTCGACATCGCCTACGGTCTGCTGAATCCGAGGATAAGGCTGTGACACCTCTTCTGCCTGACCGGGATCTCGCCCCACTCGGCGCAGAGGCACTCATGCTGACCGAACGATGGTGCGCAATCCCGTCGGTCTCCGGAAACGACTCCGCGCTTGCCGCCATGGCGAACGAACTGGTCGACTGGCTCGAGAACAACCTGCACGCGGAGATCGTCAAAACCGCGCTCGGCGCCTCTCCGCCGATCGTCCACGCCCGCATCGACGCGGGTCGCGGACACAGCCTGATCCTGTACAACATGTACGATGTCATGCCGGCCGATCGGACGAGCTGGATGGCCGCGCCCTTTGAGGGAGCCGTGCTCACGCTTCCCGGAATCGGACCGGCCTTTGTCGCCCGGGGGGCCGAGAACAACAAGGGCCCGCTCGCCGGCATGCTCGTGGCACTCAAGACGCTCCTGCGAGACAATGCCCTCCCGGTCAACGTCGAGATCCTCATCGAAGGCGAGGAAGAATGCGGCAGCCAGGCATTGCGCGCCTATCTCGCGGACCCTGATTGTCCGCTCGAACCGGCCTGCACCGCCCTGTTCCCGTCGTTCTGTGAATATGGCGGCGGACCGCCTCGGCTCTACCTGGGATTCTCGGGGATCGCCAGGGGTGAGATCCGCACCGCGGGTGGTGCTTGGGGCGGACCGCGGCAAGCCATCCATTCCAGCAACTCGCCCTGGATTGCGAATCCGGCTCTCCGACTGGTCGAGGCGATCGCGGCCATCGCGGAAATGCCCACCGGGCGCATGGACCGCATCACGCTCGATCGCGAGGCCAGGGCCGGAATTGCGGCGCTGGCACGCGACTTCGACCTCGAGGCGGAGCTCGCCTTCCGCCACACCTCCCGGTTCGCCTGGGAAGGAACAACGCAGGCACTGCTGGAGACCCTGCTGTCGACGGCGAGCCTCAACATCGCCCGACTGTCGACCGAACCGCCCATGGGTAGCGCGATCATCCCTCATGCAAGCCATGCCGGCTTCGACTTGCGCACCCCGCCCGGCATCGACCCTGTTGACCTGGTGGAGCGAGCCCGGCGCCGGCTTGCCGACACGGCCCTGGAAGGGGTCGCGATCAAGGTACACGACGCCTACCCTGGCCACCACTTCGGTCCATCAGCAATCGGGGTCCCCGAGTTGATGGCGGTCTATGCGGCCCATGGCAGCCCGCCACAAGTGTGGCCCTGGGCACCCGGGGCGGCACCCGCCTACGCCTTTGCACCCTACAGCGAGGCGTTCCTGATCGGCGGACTGGGCCGTGGCGGCAATGCCCACGGCATCAACGAGTTCATGGCCATCAACGGGCTCGAGCGGTTTCTGAGTTCCATGCTCGGATGGCTCTCGGCCGTAGGCACCAACCTTACCGAACCTACCCAACCGGAGGACCCTACCCAATGAATCGGATAAGACTGGATCTGGGTGCAGGATCATGCACGATCGACCTGCTTGAAGACCGCGCACCGCGGACCTGCGCCGGGCTGAAGCAGCTGCTGCCACTGACCAGCACGGTCGGGCATGCGAAATTCGCCGGCGAAGAACTCATCTTCATGGTACCGCGGCTCTTCGAGCGCGAGAACATCGTGAATTCCGTATCGCCGGGTGATGTGGGCTACTACCCCGACCGGCAGACCATCTGCATCTTCTATGGGGCCATAGTGCCCTTTGCCCGGGTCGGCCTGATCGGCCGCGTCAGTCAGGGCCTGGACACGCTGCGCGAGATCGCCCCGTCCATCTGGCGCAAACCGCGACCGATCCAAATCCACGAGGAACTTTAATCATGAGCGAGGCCGCAGAGCAACTCCGTACCGCCACTCGGGCAATCTGGACCCGCCCTCCCGCCGGACTGGCCGAGCTGGCTGCCATGCACCGTCCACCCAGCGGCGACCTGCCCAAGCGGATTTATGCCAACTTTGATGTCTACTGGGGCGCGGGCTGTCTCTACCAGCTGCGGGAAATGGCCGATGATCCACAACTCGACCCGCATGCTCTCGCCATGATCAGCGCGGGACTGGCGAGGACAAGCATTCGAAGATTGCAGACCTGGGGTTTTTCGGATGCCGCGACGACCGTCGAATCCGCCGTCGATGAACTCTCGGCCGAATCCGATCGGGCAGCCATCAAGGCACTTCTCGCCGAGTTGATCGTTTTCCTGAACCGTCTTCATGTCTGGATCGACTCGTCGATACCCTGGGCAGACATGGATGCTCTGGTTCCGAACACCACGGAGACGGAACAACCATGATCGCCAATGATTTCAAGCGCCTGGATCTCGCCTTCGTGCCTACCCCGGTCGAACGACTTCAGCGCCTGGGCGGCAAGCTGGGTGTCGATCTCCATATCAAGCGCGATGATTACACCGGTTTCGGCGCGGGCGGGAACAAGGTGCGCAAGCTCGAGTATCTCATGGCGGACGCGCTGGAACAGGGCGCCGACGTACTGATCACGACGGGTGGCCATCAATCCAACCACGCGCGCATGGTTGCAGCGGCCGCCTGCCGATTCGGGATGCGCGCCGTCCTGGTCCTGCGCGGCAACCCGCCGGATGAGTACCAGGGGAATCTCCTGCTCGATCATCTGTTTGGCGCCCGGCTGGAATTCCTCGATCCCGACGCCTACTTCGATCTGATCGACGAGCGGATGAACGCCCATGCCGAGAGTGCCAGAGAAGAAGGACTGACGCCTTACATCATCCCGCTGGGCGGAGCCAATCCGCTGGGCGCCCTGGGCTATGTTCGCGCCGCCGAAGAGATGGCCGCGCAGTTCGCGACCCTGGGGATCGAGCCCCCCGATGTGATCGTGGCGCCCGCCGGCTCCGGTGGCACCCTGGCCGGTCTCCAAGTCGGTTGCCGGCACCACTGGCCGGACACGAGAATCCTCGGGATCAGCGTGTCACGGGACAGCCGCTGGTTCCAGGAACGCATCGCCGCAATGGCGAGCGAGACGGCGGCCCTGCTGCGGATCAAGGACAGCTGGGAGGCGGAGGACATCTGGATCGAAGACGCTTATGTAGG
>CAYMHN010000149.1:1984-7972 GCA_964390235.1 uncultured Candidatus Competibacteraceae bacterium | reverse complement strand
CGCCTTCGGCGGTGGAGCGGAAAACGGCGGCCACGTCGTTATAGCCTTCGACATCCGCCTTGGACGCGAAGTACAGGTAACGGCGATTGGCCTGGGACTCACGGGCGAACGCATACTTCAGGTTCTCTTCGGTTTTGCTGCCTTTCAAAGAGGCCATGCTTGCTCTCCTGTCGTGAGGATGGTGGAGAAATTGTTTTTAGACTTAGTCTAAACTATGTTGCAGATTAGGCAATCCGTGGTGGGCTGTCAATCGAGTCGATTGACCACAGTGCCGAACCCACAGTAACGTAATTGCTGATGAACAGGAAACCGGCATGGCAAAGAAGCAAGCAACGCCTGATTTCGAGCAGGCGCTGGCCGAGTTGGAACAACTGGTCGCCAGTCTGGAGCAGGGCGATACGGCCCTGGAAACCGCTTTGCAGCAGTTCGAGCGTGGTATCGAGCTGACCCGGCTGTGCCAGCAGGCGCTGGTCCACGCCGAGCAGCGGGTCGAGCAGTTGCTGGAGCGCGATGGGCAAGCGGTGATCGCGCCCTTCACGGCTGACGCCGCCGAATGAACCCGGCGACGTCCATCGAGCGCTATCGCACGCGCAGCGAACAAGCGCTGGAAGGCTATCTGCCAGCGGCGGAGCAGACCCCCGCACGGCTTCATCAAGCCATGCGCTACGCGGTTCTCGGGGGTGGCAAACGGCTCCGACCGATCCTGGTCTATGCTGCGGGTGCCGCCCTCGATGTCGCCTCCTCGGAACTCGATGCGCCGGCCGCGGCGGTCGAGCTGATCCACGCCTACTCCCTGATTCACGATGACTTGCCGGCCATGGATGATGACGATCTGCGCCGTGGCCAGCCTACCTGCCACAAGGCCTTCGATGAGGCCACCGCGATTCTGGCCGGTGACGCCTTGCAGGCGCTTGCCTTCCAGGTACTGGCCGAGGATGCCGGGAGCGCGGTCGAGGTGCGCTTGCAACGGGTGCGGCTGCTGGCCGAGGCCTGTGGATCACGGGGCATGGCGGGTGGTCAGGCGCTGGACCTGGAGGCCGTGGGCCGCACCCCGAGTCTATCCGATCTGGAAGCCGTGCATCGCCTCAAGACCGGTGCGTTGATCCGCGCCAGCGTGCTGCTGGGCGCACTCGGCCATCCCGGCCTGAGCGACGCGGAACGGGATGCGTTGACCGATTACGCCAATGCCATCGGGCTGGCTTTTCAGGTACAGGATGACATTCTCGACATCACCGCCGAGACAGCCACGCTGGGCAAGACCCGGGGCGCGGATCTGGCGCGCGGCAAGCCGACCTATCCCGCGCTGCTGGGCCTGGAACAGGCCCAGCAGCATGCCCTGTCGCTGATCGAACAGGCCCGGTCGCGGCTGCATTGCTTCGGCGATCGGGCCACCGTCCTGCATTGGCTGGCCGCTTATGTGGTTCAGCGTGGTTACTGATCGTGGCTTGCCAGTTCGTTAACCTGTCCCGATAATCGTCAATCTGCCGCCTTCTATCCCGATGAGTCCGGAATCCGTGTTCCCGCTGCTAGAAACCATTGATACGCCCGCCGACCTGCGCCGCTTGCCGCCCACCAAGCTGGGCGCCTTGGCCGATGAGCTGCGTGAATACCTGATCCATACCGTAGCCAAATCCGGGGGGCATTTCGCCGCCGGCCTGGGGGCCGTGGAACTGACCATCGCGCTGCATTACATTTTCGATACGCCTGAAGATCGCCTGGTCTGGGATGTCGGGCATCAGGCGTATCCGCACAAGATCCTGACCGGACGCCGCGAGTGCCTGGATACCATCCGCAAGCTGCATGGTCTGGCGCCGTTTCCCCGGCGCGAGGAGAGCCCCTACGACACCTTCGGCGTAGGGCACTCCAGCACGTCGATCAGCGCCGCCCTGGGCATGGCGCTGGCCGCTCGTCATGCCGGATTGGAGCGCAAGGTGGTGGCCATCATCGGCGATGGCGGAATGACCGCGGGACTGGCTTTCGAGGCGCTGAATCACGCCGGGGATCTCCGGCCCGATCTGCTGGTCATCCTGAATGACAACGAGATGTCGATCTCGCCCAATGTCGGGGCCATGTCATCGCGGCTGACCAAGTTCCTGTCCGACGGCATGGTGACCAGCATGCGCGAGGGCGGCAAACAGGTACTCAAGCTCATGCCGCCCCCCTTGTGGGAGTTCGCGCGCCGCGCCGAGGAGCATGTCAAGGGCATGCTGGTACCCGGCACCTTGTTCGAGGAACTGGGGTTCAATTACTTCGGACCGATCGACGGACACGATCTGCCGACCCTGGTTCAGACGCTGCGCAATCTGCGTGAACTGCGTGGTCCGCGACTGCTGCATGTGCTGACCCGCAAGGGCAAGGGCTACAAGCTGGCCGAAGCCGAACCGGTGGTCTACCACGGCGTCGGCAGCTTCGACCCGCTGCAGGGTCTGGCGCCCAGCGCGCCGAGCAACGCGCCGACCTATACCCAGGTGTTCGGCGACTGGCTGTGCGACATGGCCGAGAGCGACGAGAGATTGATCGGCATCACCCCGGCGATGCGCGAGGGCTCGGGCCTGGTCAGGTTCTCGCAGCAGTTCCCCCAGCGCTATTTCGATGTCGGCATCGCCGAGCAGCACAGCGTGACCCTGGCCGCCGGCATGGCCTGCGATGGGCTCAAACCGGTGGTGGCGATCTATTCGACGTTTCTGCAGCGTGCCTATGACCAGCTGATCCACGATGTTGCGGTGCAGAATCTGCCGGTCCTGTTCGCCATCGACCGGGCCGGCCTGGTTGGACCCGACGGCCCCACCCATGCCGGGAGTTTCGACCTCAGCTATCTGCGCTGCATCCCGAACCTGGTGGTGATGACCCCGGCCGACGAGGACGAGACCCGGCAGATGCTGTACACCGGCTATCTGCTCGATCAGCCGGCGGCCGTGCGTTATCCACGGGGCAAGGGGATGGGCGTGCCGGTACAAGACACCATGACGGCGCTGCCCGTGGGCAAGGCGCAATTGCGGCGCCAAGGCCGGGGTACGGCGCTGCTGGCCTTCGGCAGCATGCTGGGGGTGGCGGAGCAGGTGGCCGAGGAACTGGATGCCACGGTGGTCAATATGCGCTTCGTCAAGCCGCTGGACGAGCAGCTGTTGCTGGAACTGGCAGCCTCGCATGAGCGCCTGGTGACGCTGGAGGAAAATGCCATCGCCGGAGGGGCGGGCAGCGCGGTTAGCGAATGTCTGGCGGCCCATGGGGTGCTGATTCCGGTGCACCACATCGGTTTGCCGGATCGCTTCATCGAGCAGGGGAGTCGCGAGGAGCTGCTGGCCGTGGCGGGGCTGGATAGCGTGGCGGTGCGCAAGGTTCTGGAACAGTGGCGCCCATGAATGGTCAGAGTAGCCACGAACTTGATACCCTAGTGATCTAGTCAGGAATTATCCACGAATCCAGGTGTCTGTGGTGTTCTAACGCCAGCCCTGAAAATAGCAAGAGGACCCGGTTCTTGAAAACGACCAACGCCGCAGAAGCCAACGTCATTCATATCCCTGATGTTCAGTCGAGCGTGGATACCCGGCGCATCGCCATCAACAAGGTGGGTATCAAGGATATCCGGCATCCGATTCGGTTCCGTGATCGCAGCCAGCGGGATCAGCACACCATCGCGCATTTCAATATGTACGTGAACCTGCCCCATAACTACAAGGGCACGCACATGTCGCGCTTCGTGCAGATCCTCAACGATGGCGAAACCGCCATCACGGTGGCTGATTTCCGGGATTTGCTGGTGCACATGACCGACCTGCTGGAAGCGGATACCGGCTACATCGAGATGGCGTTTCATTACTTCGTGAACAAGGCGGCGCCGGTCAGCGGGGTCAAGAGTCTGCTGGACTACCAGGTTCGCTTGCTGGGCAAGATGGATCAAGGCGAGCCGGTGCTCAATGTCGAGGTGGTCGTCCCGGTAACCAGTCTGTGCCCGTGCTCCAAGCAGATTTCCCGGTATGGAGCGCACAATCAGCGTTCGCACGTCACCGTCAACGTGCGCCTGCGCGACCATGTCTGGGTCGAGGAACTGATCGATCTGGTCGAGGAAGAAGCGTCCTGCGAGCTGTATGGGCTGCTCAAGCGGCCCGACGAGAAATACGTCACCGAGCGGGCCTACGAGAATCCCAAATTCGTCGAGGACATGGTGCGCGACGTTGCGGCCCGGCTTAACGCCGACGACCGGATCGGGGCCTATGCGGTGGCTTCGGAGAACTTCGAGTCGATCCATAATCACTCGGCCTACGCGGTGATCGAGCATGACAAGGATGCGGCCGCATAGCGGTCATCCCGTTCAGGTTCGTCCATCCTCGACCGATACGTTGCGCCGCCCCAGCTGCTCACCCCAGCGTGGGATCGGCGCCACCGTCTCGTCGATACCGAACAGATCCAACACCCGGCGCACCGTGTAATCGACCATTTCGTCGATCGACCCGGGTCTGGCATAGAACGCGGGAACGGGCGGAAACACGATACCGCCCATCTCGGTCACCGTGACCATATTGCGCAGATGCACCAGATTCAGCGGGGCTTCGCGCGTCACCAGCACCAGCCGGCGGCGTTCCTTCAGCACCACGTCGGCGGCCCGGGTCAGCAAGGAGGCCGTCACGCCGGTCGCGATCTCGGCCAGGGTGCGCATCGAGCAGGGGGCGATCACCATGCCCAGGGTGGCGAAGGAACCGCTGGACACGCAGGCCGCGACATCGCGAAAGGCATGGGTGGCATCGGCCAGCGGTTCGATGTCGCGGGGTTTGAGATCGGTTTCATGGGCCAGGGCCAGGCGGGCCGAATCGGACAGAATCAGATGGGTTTCGATCGGCGCGGCGCGCAGCACGTCCAGTAGACGGATACCGTAGACGACGCCGGAGGCGCCGGTAATGCCCACGATCAGGCGGGGGGAAGCTGGCATATTCGGGATTGCTGAAGAGTCGGGTAGGACCATTATAAGCGACGGACCTGGACTGACGAGGGCGAACCATCCGCGATAACAAATTGTCTCAACCCCTCGACCTTTGCCGATTTTCGACTACTGTTATTGAAAAGGAAGACGCGTTGCCGCAACGGGTCGCTCATGAACAGCCACCGAAAAACCCTGGATACCGGCCAGCGGCCGATGATCAGTCCCGCCGAGGCGGAGCGTCGCGCCTATCGCTGGTGTACCGGAGAGGCGCGCGGCTCGCTCTCGGCACGCGCCCTGGCGGCGGTGTATGCCAGCACCTACCTGGATGGCGCGCAGCTGCTGCGCTTCGCCGACCTCAGGGTGCTCGACGATGAGCGACTGGATTGGGCTTTGACCCTGATCCGGGGGTATGTGGAAGGGCAACTCGAAATTCCCTGGGCTCGCGCCGTGGCGCTGGCCGCATTGTATGAACTGTATCCCGCGCCGGGCGATGAGCTTTAGGGTTGCAGAGCCGGACGCGGTGCCAGTTCCGAGCGCCAGGGCAGCTCGGGCGCCGCGGACCAGCGCAGGGGCGAATCGCCAGCTGGCCATTGCCCCCGCAGTATATTGGCGGCCTCCTCGCCCTGGAACACCAGATAACCATAGCGACCGTAATGGCGAAGTCTGGCCAGCATGGCTGCCAGGGTTTCGGGCCGGACGGCGTCGATCAGGCCCATTGCCTGTTCCGGCGTGCCCGGGTGGCGACCGATCAGCACCAGCCCGTGGGTGGCCGGAGAAACCCACTCATCCAGCAGGCGCAACTCGCCATCATCAACGCTGACCATAGCCTCGGGCAACCCATCCAGCAAGGGTTGACGGAAGCGGTTGTCCCAGCCCAGCAGCCAGAGGCCGGCGTCGGTGGGCAAGCGTTCCAGCGCCGTGTCCAGGACCACCTCGGCCCGGGTGCGCGCCGCCCAGGCAGCGGCCACCTGGCGATACATCGCCAGACGCTCGGGTTCCGCCGCCGCCGGTAGCACCATGACCTGCCGGGCCGCGCCCAGCAGTTGACTCACCGAGGCTGGTGTCTCGGT
>CAYMHN010000149.1:0-1974 GCA_964390235.1 uncultured Candidatus Competibacteraceae bacterium | reverse complement strand
GCGCACCTCGCCGGCCTGCCCCACCCGGCGGCCCGCTGCCGGTAGTTCGCCCGCCGAGGCTGGTGTCTCGGTGGGGTCCAACCGCCGCATCAGATCGAACTCCGGGTCCATGGCCAGTATTTCAGGCAGGGCGGGCAGGTTCACTTCGATCCGCTGGGTCCGACGGTCCAGCACGACCGTGCTTTGCCAGGCGGTGTCATGCCCGGCCAGCTGGACGGCCAGCGGTACCCGCAGTTGGTAGGGGGCACCCGGCTGGGTCTGGGACAGTCGAGCGCTCAGTCGATAGTCACCATCGCCGGCGCGGACCGTGACCTCATCCAGTGCCAGCGCCGGGACGTCTTCACGGCTCAGCCATTGATCGAATTCGGCGGCCAAGGATAGCCCGCTTACTGCTTCCAGCGTGGTTTGCAGATCGCCGAAACCCGCGCGGCGGAAGCGGTGCTCGGCATAGAAGCGGCGCAACCCGTCCAGAAACACCGCGTCGCCCAGTTGCTGGCGCAGCATGTGAAACAGCATCATGCCCTTGTCATAACCGACGGACTGGCTGATCGGGTCGTTTCTGGCCTGGAATTCCTCCAGGGCAAAGCCGCGCCCGTCGTGGACGAAGTTACCGTAGCGTTGCAGGGCATCGCGCCGGAAGTCGACCCCGCGGTGTTGTTGCTCGGCCAGCAGATGATCGGCCAGATAGGTCGTCAAGCCCTCCGACCAGTTGCCGCCGGCATGATCGACATAAACCCCGTTGCCCCACCAGTTGTGCAGTATCTCGTGCGGATACGAAGTGTGGATGATGAACGGCAGGCGGATGACCTGCGGGCCCAGTAAGGTGAACGACGGCATGCCGTAGCCGCTTTCCCAGAAATTCTCGACCAGGGCAAATTTGGCATAGGGATAAGGGCCGAGCAGCTGACTGTAGAACGCCAGATAGCGGCCGGTGGCGTCCAGGTAGCGCTGCGCAAGTTCCGGATCCGGCTGTCGCAACAGTGCCATGGCCTCGATGCCATCGTGCAGTGCACGGTACTCGGTGAACGCCGTGGCGATCAGATACAGTCCTTGCTGGGGCTGGGTCTCGCGCCAGATTTCCCGGACGCCGGTAGCGGTGGTGCGACGGTCCAGCCGTTCCCCCTGGCTGATTCCGTGCCAGCCGGCGGGCAATTCCACTCGCAAGTGGAAGGTGAACAGCGCGTCGTCGAACCGCGGATACCAGAGCATGCCAGGGTCCAGATATACCCCCTCGGATACCGCGCTCGGCGGTTGCGGAATGCGCCCCCCGTAACGCAGGGTGAACCGTGCGCCAGCCGCCGGAAGACAGTAACGCCCCATACCCTGTGTTACCAGTTCGCCGTCCTCCAGTTCGGGCGTCAGCTGCGGATGCAGAAGAAAACAGCGGTCCGCGGTGTCGGGTAGTGTCAGCTTGGCGACGACGTCCATCCGTCCCGCCTCGGTTTGCAGCGTGAGGTCGAGATCGAGATGCGGAACACTGGACCAGGCTGGACTGGCACCGGGTAGAAGGATCAGTATGGCGATGAGCAGATAAGGCACCGGATATCCTCGGATCGGTTTGTTCGTATGACCCCGAGGATCGAAAAATGATCGGGGAGGGCAACTTCCCGCCTGTTGGCGGGTCGGTGGGTTATTAATACAATCCCGAGAATCCGTCATGCCCGTGAAACGACTGATCGGTCTGCTGATGCTGATCGGAGTCCCGATAATGGCCCTGTCGATCGACGAAGAATTCACCGTTCAGGTGATCGCACCCGATACCCGAGAGCGCAGCTACGCACTCGAGGAGCTGGTTCCGCATCTGCTGGCGCAGCGCGTGGTCTTCGTCGGCGAGAGCCATGACCGTTACGATCATCATCTGGCCCAGCTGGCGGTGATTCAGGCTTTGCACCAGGCTCAACCGCAACGCTGGGTCATCGGTATGGAGTTCTTCCAGCAACCGTTTCAGGCCGAACTGGATGCCTATATCGCCGA
>CAYMHN010000148.1:0-7975 GCA_964390235.1 uncultured Candidatus Competibacteraceae bacterium | reverse complement strand
GCACGCCGCGCCAGATCGTGAAGGATTCCGCCGCCTGTTCCACCAGCATGCCCAGTCCGTCCAGCGCCCTGGTCGCACCCTGTCGATGGGCCCAGTGCATGAAGGCGGTGGGTCGATCACTGTACAGCATGTCATAGCACCAGGCACCCTCGGCCAGCAGACCATCGGGTAGTTCGGGTACCCGGTCATCCAGCCCGGCGGCCGTGGCGTTGATCAGCAAGTCGAACCTTCCCCGTCCGGCCAGATCGGCCAGGCCACAGCCGCTGACCGGACCGAGATCGGCGAATCGTGCCGCCAGTTCGACCGCCTTGACGGGGGTGCGATTGGCGATGACCAATGCTCTCGGTTCCGCGGCCAGTAGCGGAGCCAGCACGCCACGGGCCGCGCCGCCGGCGCCGATCAGCAGGATGCGTCTGCCACTGAGGGCATAACCGTGGTTGACCATGAGATCACGCACCAGGCCGGGGCCATCGGTATTATCACCATAGGTCGCATCGCCATCCAGTACCAGGGTGTTGACGGCCCCGGCCCGTGCGGCCCGCGCACTGCGGCGTTCCGCGTAGGTCCAGGCTTCTTGCTTGAAGGGCACGGTGATATTCAATCCCTTGCCGCCCGAGGCACGGAACGCATCGACCGCCTGCGGGAATCCCCGGGGCTCGACCAGAATGGCTTCGTAGCGGATAGCCTGCCCGGTCTGTTCGGCGAACAGGGCATGGATTCGCGGGGACTTGCTGTGCGCGATCGGATAGCCCATCACCGCGTAGCGGTCCGTCATTCAGACGCCCTCGCGCAGCCAGCCGGCGGCCCGCTTGGCGAAATACGTCAGCACGGCGTCGGCGCCGGCGCGTTTGATCGCCATCAGGGATTCCAGGATCACCGCGCGCTCGTCCAGCCAGCCGTTACGACTGGCGGCCATCAGCATGGCGTATTCCCCGCTGACCTGGTAGACGAAGGTCGGCACCGCGAACTGGTCCTTGACCCGGCGGACGATGTCCAGATACGGCATGCCGGGTTTGATCATCACCATATCGGCGCCCTCCCGCAGATCCATCGCCACTTCGCGCAGTGCCTCGTCGCTGTTGGCCGGGTCCATCTGGTAGCTGTACTTGTTGCCGCCACCCAGGTTGCTCGCCGAGCCGACGGCGTCGCGAAACGGCCCGTAAAAGCTGGACGCGTATTTGGCCGAGTAAGCCAGGATCCGGGTGTGGATATGCCCTTCGGCTTCCAGCGCCTGGCGGATGGCCTTTATGCGCCCGTCCATCATGTCCGAGGGCGCGACGATATCGACCCCGGCCTCGGCGTGCGACAGTGCCTGCCTGACCAGCACCTCGACGGTCTCGTCGTTGATCACGTAGCCGCTCTCGTCCAGCAGACCGTCCTGGCCATGGCTGGTGTAGGGGTCCAAGGCGATATCGGTGATCACCCCCAGTTCCGGAAAGTGCTGTTTCAAGGCCCGCACCGCACGCTGGGCCAGTCCGTCGGGATGGTAGGCTGCTTGCGCATCGGGAGACTTGGCGTCCGGCGGCGTAACGGGAAACAGCGCCACGGCCGGGATGCCGAGGTTGAGCAGCGTGTCCGCCTCGTGCAATAGCTGGTCGATGCTCAAGCGCTCGACGCCGGGCATCGAGGGGACGGGCTCGCGCTGTCGCTCGCCTTCGACCACGAACAGAGGCAGGATCAGATCGGCCGAACTCAGGGTGGTTTCCCGCATCAAGCGGCGCGAGAACGCGTCGCGGCGCATGCGACGTGGTCGCAGGGCGGGGTAATCGGCGGCAATGACCTGGGGCTTGGACACGGGTTGCACTCCTCGGGTAAAAAGTCTGGCAAAATTATCGCACAGTGCCGGCACAGTCGCTTGCTCCTGCCGGCCTCGAAGGGGAGGATAGCGATTGGAAATCTACCGTTTTCTGCCGGGCAAAAGTCCGCTGCTGGTCAGCATTCCGCATGCGGGCAGCTACGTTCCGGACGCCATCCAGGCGCGTCTGACCGAGACCGCGCGGACCCTGCCGGACACCGACTGGCATGTTGACCAGCTGTACGATTTCGCCCAGGAACTGGGTGCATCCTGCCTGATTGCCACGCATTCGCGCCTGGTCATCGATCTCAACCGGCCTCCGGACGACACCGCTCTGTACCAGGGGCCTACTACCGGGCTGGTACCGGATACGCTGTTCGACGGCAGCCCGGTATACCGGGAGGGACAGACACCGGACGCGGCCGAGCGAGCCGAGCGACTGGTACGCTATCACCAGCCCTATCATGAGCGGTTGATGCTGGAGCTGACCGAGCGGCGGGAAAGGTATGGTCACGCCCTGCTGTTCGATGCCCACTCGATTCGTTCGGAGGTTCCCCGCTTGTTCGAAGGTCGGTTGCCGGAGTTCAATCTGGGCAGCAACGAGGGTAATAGTGCCACCCCCGACCTGGAGCGGCAGGCGTTCGCCGTGTGTCAGGCCAGCGCTTACAGTGCCGTGCTCAACGGCCGTTTCAAGGGGGGGTATATCACCCGCCATTACGGTGTGCCCGCCGCCGGTGTTCATGCCCTGCAGCTGGAGCTGGCGCAATCCACCTACATGGATGAAACGCCACCCTGGCGGTTTCGCGAGGCCTTGGCGGAACGTCTGCGCCCGGTATTGCGCCAACTGCTGAGCACTCTGCTGCACTGGCGGCCTCAAAGATAGGGTGAGCAACCCCAGGCCAGCGCATCGCGCAGCTTGAGCGGCAGGGAACGATCCGCCAGTTCGCCGCGGGTCAAGGGGCTGGAGCGGCTGCGGGCGGTATCGAAGTGTTGCCAGAGTTCGGTGGCCAGTTCGGGGTCGTAGACCTCCACACCCAGCTCGAAGTTGAGCCGCAGACTGCGTGGGTCGAGATTGGCCGATCCCAGCAAGGTGTAGGCATCGTCGATCAGCAGCAGTTTGCTGTGGACGAACGGTGGCGGCTGGTAGCCGACATAAACCCGGTCGCGCAGCAGCAGGTCGAGTATATGCCGGGTCGCCCAGTTGATGAAGGGATGGTCCGGCCTGGCGGGCAGCAACAGACTGACGGCGACGCCACGCAGGGCGGCCGCGCGCAGCGCGCCGAGCAGTTCGGCCGGGGGCAGGAAATAGGGCGTCATGATGCCGATCCGGCTTCTGGCGGCGCAAATGACCGCGCTCAGAACCTCGATCAACTGGTCCAGATCCTCGTTCGGACCGTCCACGATGGTCCGGCAGAACGCCGGGCCATGGGCTTCCGGGTCGGGTTCGTCGATCAGGCCGCGGTCGCCGGTGACAAACCCCCAGTCTTCCAGAAAAGTCTGCTGGATCTGTGCCGCGATCGGTCCGATAAAGCGGAAGTGGAGATCGCTGACCCGGTCGGGATTGCCGAGATCGCCGACCAGATGCAGGTAGCTGATATTCATGCCACCGGTGAAGGCGATCAAACCGTCGGAGACCAGAATCTTGCGGTGATTGCGCAGATTGATGGACAGTTGCGGCGGTAGTAATCGGAGGGGGATGAATCTGCCCACCTTGATATTGCGCCGACTCAGCAGCCGGCTGGCGAGCGGTCGGCTACTCAGTTCACCGATGCCATCCACGATGACCCGGACATCGACGCCGCGTCGCCGGGCCCGATCCAGGGCGTCGATAAAGCTTCGGCCGACCTCCCGGGTATCGAAGATATAGCTGCTCAGAAAAACGCTTTGCCGGGCCTGCTCGATGGCGGCCAACATGGCCGGATAGGCCTGCTCGCCATCGTGCAGACAATCGACCCGGTTACCGCCGACCAGGATTCGCCCGCTGATATGGGTGGCGATGGCGGCCAGTGCCCGCAAAGAGGGGTCCAGTGGTGTGCTGGAATGATCCGGGGCTGACGTGCCGGCGGCGAAGGGCGAGCGAGCCGCCAGTCGTTTGGCGCGGGTCTGAACCCGGTTGATGCCGAACAGATAATACAGCACCGAGCCGATGAACGGGGTCAGAAAACAGATGGCGACCCAGCCGATCATGGCGCTCGGATCGCGCTTGTGGAGCAGGGCATGGGTGCTGGCCAGGGTAGCCAACAGGAGATCCAGCGGCAGCAACAGCCAGGTGAGCGTGGGTAGCGACACTGCCTGCGGCAATCCCGTGGGACTTGGTCGCGGTATTATCGCGGCATCACCCGCGTTCCTGCAAACAACCGTTCAAATCCGGTCGGAGCGCTGTTTCTTGGACGAGTTTGGATCGCGCCGATGCTGGCGCTGCTCGATGGTCTCCTCGTGGATGACTTCATATTCGCCCTGGATGACAGCGGTTGAGTGGCTTTGGGAGCTGCCGGCACGGCGGCGCTTGAGGCGCCATCGCTGCCACCCCAGCCACAGACTGCCGGCGGCAGCCAGGACCAGCAGGAAACCGAACAGAAAGGCTGACAAGGCAAGGCCGGCGATCACCGCCAGAACCAGTACGACAACGGCACCCAGGCGCTGCAGCCAGCTGAGCTTGCCGGTCGACAGGTGGGCGCGGGACGAGTTGATGGTCATTGGGAAAACTCCCCTGGCCGGCCAGGGCCGGCATACAAAACGACAGTCCGGGCAGTGTACAATCCGAACAGGCAAAGCGCATCTGCTATTACCAATTGTTAAGCTGATAATAGGCAACCCGCACCTGTTAGAGTTGTAGGTTGCGGTCCCAATGCCGGCCGCCGGCTTGAGGAGGTGAACTGATGAAGCGAGATCGAGCCCAACCCCTGAGTTTGCCGACGGCGAGCGAAAGCACGTCGCGCGCTGGCAAGCGGAACTCCCGATCGATCCATGACGTGGCCGGAGGTTTCACCAAGTGGGCCTTGCACCGGATGTTGGCGGCATCCAATAACCCGCCGCTGAGTCTCATGCTCTGGGATGGTAGCGAAGTGCATCCCGAGGGTACGGCTCCGCAAGCCCGCATCATCATCAAGGACCGGGGAGCCTTGATCAAGCTGCTGGTCAATCCCGATCTGCAGCTAGGCGAGCTGTATACCACCGGCAGGATCGAGATCGAAGGTGATCTTATCCGCTGCATGGAACTGGTCAGCGCCGATTTACCCGATTACGAGCAACGTGGCTGGCTGCCCTGGTTGCTGGCGCAGCTGTATCTGATCAAGCGCAACACGCTGTCCCGGGCCCGCGAGAATATCCAGCACCACTACGATCTGGGCAACGATTTTTACCGACTGTGGCTGGATGAGCACATGGTCTACACCTGTGCCTATTTTCCGCGCGAGGCCATGAGTCTGGAGCAGGCCCAGATCGCCAAGCTCGATCATGTCTGCCGCAAGCTGCGCTTGCAGCCGGGTGAGCAGGTGGTCGAGGCCGGTTGCGGCTGGGGGGCCCTGGCCCTGCACATGGCCAGAAATTACGGGGTCCGGGTCAAGGCCTACAATATTTCCAGGGAGCAGCTGGCTTATGCCAGGGATCGGGCCAAGGCCGAGGGCTTGAGCGACCGGGTCGAGTTCATCGAGAGTGACTATCGGGATATCGATGGCCGGTACGATGCCTTTGTCTCGATCGGCATGCTGGAACATGTGGGCCGGCGACATTTCCGGGAGCTGGGAGCAGCGATCGATCGGGTCCTGAAACCGGATGGCCGTGGTCTGATTCACAGCATCGGTCGCAATCGACCGATGCCGATGAACGCCTGGATCGAGCGACGGATTTTTCCGGGTGCCTACCCACCCAGCCCTAGCGAGCTGGCGATGATT
The DNA here is from genome assembly GCA_964390235.1 of uncultured Candidatus Competibacteraceae bacterium. Taxonomy (GTDB): domain Bacteria; phylum Pseudomonadota; class Gammaproteobacteria; order Competibacterales; family Competibacteraceae; genus CAYMHN01. The sequence continues at coordinate 2,287 of CAYMHN010000148.1, read as the reverse complement.
TTCGAGCCCTGGCGGTTGTCGATTCTGGATTGGGAGAACCTGCGCCTGCACTATGCCGAGACACTGCGCCATTGGCTGGAGCGCTTCGATCAACGGGTCGATGAGACCAGGGAACGGTTCGGCGAACCGTTCGTGCGGGCCTGGCGCTTGTATCTGGCGGGTTCCACCGCGTCCTTCAGTATCGGTGAGTTGCAGTTGTTCCAGATCCTGTTCTGCCGTCACAATCAGAATGCACTGCCCAGGAGCCGTGATTACATGTACGCCGACCCTCCGCCGGACGCTTGATGTCGAACCAGGCAGGCGCTGAGCAGCCCAAGCAAGCAACAGCGATCCCCCCCGCCGAGCGGGTGATGGAGGTTGCTCGGGAGTTGCTCGCCACCAGCGGTCGCGAGGTCGGCCATCTGGAACTGGATAGCCATCTGGAGCGCGATCTAGGCTTGGACAGTCTGGGGCGGGCCGAACTGCTGGCCAGACTGGAAACGGCGTTCCAGGTCCGCTTGCCGGAACGCTGGCTGGAAGCGGACACCCTGGGCGAATTGCTGGATGCCGTGCAACAGGCCCGACCGGCGGGCGAGGCCGAGGCCCACCGGGATCGACCCCGCGCGCCTGATGCGGCGCCGCTCGCGGGTGTGCCGGTCCGTGCCGCCACGCTGAACGATGTGCTGGTGTTCCACGCGCGCCGGCAGCCCCAGCGGTCGGCCATTCTGCTCTACGAGGAGGACAATAGCGAACCTACCCCGTTGAGCCATGCGCAACTGCACCGTGACGCGCATTCCCTGGCGGCCGGCTTGCTGGCTCGTGGCCTGGAACCGGGCCACCGTGTTGCGCTGATGCTGCCCACGGGGCGCGAGTATTTCACCAGTTTCTTCGGCATCCTGCTGGCCGGTGGAACCCCGGTACCGATCTATCCGCCCTTGCGCCCCTCGCAGCTCGAAGAACATCTGCGGCGGCATGCCCGGCTGTTGGCCAATGCCGAGACCAGGCTGCTGATCACCGTACCGCAGGCGCGCATGGTGGCGCGTTTGCTGGCTACCCGGGTGCCGACACTCAAGGGGGTAGTCGGTGTCGCCGAACTGACCGGTAGCGCCGCTGCTCTGCCGCAGGCCGATCCCGAAGCCATCGCCTTCGTCCAGTACTCCTCGGGCAGCACCGGGGATCCCAAGGGCGTGATGCTCAGTCATGCCAATCTGCTGGCCAATATCCGCGCCATGGCCGAGCGTCTGGAGGCGAATGCCGGCGACGTGTTCGTCAGCTGGCTGCCCTTGTATCACGATATGGGACTGATCGGCGCCTGTCTGGGTAGTCTGTACCAGGGCATCCCGCTGGCGGTGATGTCGCCGCTGCGCTTTCTGCGCCGACCGACCGAGTGGTTGTGGGCGATCCACCGGCATCGCGGGACGCTGACCGCGGCGCCCAATTTCGCTTATGAACTGTGCCTGCGCCAGGTACCGGATGCCGCCATCGAAGGCCTGGATCTGTCCAGTCTGCGCGTCCTGGCCAATGGCGCCGAACCGGTCAGCGCCGATACCATGCGCCGCTTTGCCGAGCGGTTTGCTCCTTATGGCCTGGACCCGCGGGCGCTGGCGCCGGTTTACGGCCTGGCCGAATGTTCGGTCGGGCTGACCCTGCCACGACCGGGACGCGGTCTGCTCACCGACCGGGTGGAGCGCACCGCCTTCGTCAAGCGCGGTGTGGCGCGTCCGGCGGAGGGTGACGATGCGACGGCGCTGGAACTGGTCGGTTGCGGTCATGCCCTGGCCGGGCACCAGATCCGTATCGTCGATGAACAGGATCGCGAACTGCCGGACCGTCGCATCGGGCGCTTGCAGTTCCAGGGACCATCGGCTACCCGTGGCTATTTGCGCAATCCGGACGCCAACCAGGCACTGTTCCACGGCGATTGGCTGGATTCCGGTGATCGGGCCTATCAGGTCGGCGGCGAGGTATTCATTACTGGCCGCGACAAGGATCTGATCATCCGCGGCGGGCGCAACCTCTATCCCTACGAGCTGGAGCAGGCGGTAGGTGAACTGGATGGCGTGCGCAAGGGCTGTGTCGCGGTGTTCGGTGCGACCGATGAGGCCGGGGGTACCGAGCGCCTGGTGGTGCTGGCCGAGACCCGCGAGATCGACCCGGCCCGGCGTGAGCGGCTGGTCGATCGGATCCGCGAGACCACCGTGGACCTGTTGGGTACGCCACCCGACGTGGTCCGCCTGGTGGCGCCGCAGACCGTGCTCAAGACCTCCAGCGGCAAGATCCGTCGGGCCGCCCTGCGCCAGCTGTTCGA
>CAYMHN010000147.1:0-7984 GCA_964390235.1 uncultured Candidatus Competibacteraceae bacterium | reverse complement strand
AAGTCCTGTTCTTCTGGCATTCGTCGACGGCATGGACGATGCAGTGGCGCAGGTGGGGCATCCAGATGTGCACGTTGTGTCGGGGAACGGTCCGGGAGGGCGGGGCCTCCAGGCTCGCCATGCGCCGCGCCAGCCAGACGGCCGCGTTCAGGGGATGTCCCAGGCAGGCCCGGCCGTGACCGCTGGAGACGGTTTCGCCGGCGCGCTGCATCACCATCTCGCAATCCTTCAGGTCCAGGCCGTCCAGTCGCCGCGGTGTTCCGCCCAGCACGAACAGCCCGCTGGAGGCGTTGTCGGCGACGGTGTCATTGAAGCGGATGTCCCAGTCGCGGATGCGGCTGTCGACGATCTCCAGCGCGGGCAACGCGTAGGCGGTGGCGCGAACCACGTCGGCCAAGGTCGCGTCGTGTCGCTCGAGATCCCGCTCCAGTATCAGGGCGACCTCGGCCTCGACCTTGGGTTGAATCAGCCGTCCGGCCGGAATCTCCTGGCCGTCGCCAAAGCACATGTCGGCGAACAAGGTGCCGAAATCGGGTTGGTCCACACCGAGCTGGCGCTGTACCGCCGTGCTGGTCAGGCCGATCTTGCGACCGACCACCCGGTGCCCCTGGTTGCGTCGGTGCGCCACGTTGATCTTCTGCACCGTATAAGCGGCGTCGGGACCGGCGGCGGTCAGCCACTCACGAACAGGTTCGATGGGGACGCCGGTCGCCTCGGCTTCGCGGAGCCTGAGGGCGATCGCTTGAAGGTTCTCGTGTGCGTTCAAGGTTCTTTCTCCTGTGGTTGGGAAACGACTCGTGTCGGATCTAGTGGGTGAGGAAGTCCAGCACCATGCGGTTGAACTTGTCAGCGTGTTCCCACTGCGCCCAGTGACCGCAGCGGTTGAAGATATGCAACTCGGAATTGGGCAGACCGGCGACCAGGCGCAGGCCGGTGTCCATCGGCACGAAGCGGTCCTGACGACCCCAGATCACCAGGGTCTCGGCGCTGATCTCGCCCAGGCGCGGGCTGAAATCCGGGAACTGCTTGGGGTTCGCCTCGAGGCTCTTGACGAAGTTTTCCAGGTGATCGCGACGCGCCAGCATGTTGTCCAGGCGCGCCTGGAACAGCGCTTCGGTCAGGTCGCTGGTATCGAAGACGAAAATGTCCATCATCGCCTTGAGGTTCTCGATGGTCGGCTCGCGGTAGAGACCCTGCAGGCGCTTGATGCCCTCGGTCGGCATCGGCGTGAACAGGCTGGCGCCACCGGTACCGCCGCCCATCAGCACCAGCTTGCCGACCCGCTGCGGATGGCGCAGCGCGAAGGCGACGGCGCTGTGACCGCCCATGGAGTTGCCGAGGATATGCACCAGCTCGATATCGAGCTGGTCGAGCAGCTCCTTGAGCACGGTGGCATTGAGGTCGGAGCGGGAGCCGTCGCAGACGATCGAATCGCTCTTGCTCCAGCCCGGGCAGTCCATCAGGATGACGCGAAAGCCCGCTTCGACCAGCGGCTCGATGTTGCGGTTGAAGTTGGCCCAGCCGCTGGCACCGGGACCGGAGCCGTGCAGCATGACGACGGTTTCGTCGCCCTGGCCGCAGTCGTTGTAGTGGATCAGCAGGTCGAGCCCGCCTTCGTTGATGCGCACGAATTGGCTGGTCGAGGCTTCGGTTATCGTCGGGGTTGTCATGGGATGACTCCTGTGCAGTAGGTTTGGTAGTCGTATCAAGCGGACGGGACCGGCTCGGCGGCGAGGGCGCCGAAGCCGCAGATCCACTCCGGAATCGGCCGGTAGAAGCCGTCGCGCGCCCGGTAGGGTCCGAAGGCCGAGAGCGCCGCGAAGGTCGCCACCCAGGTCTTGACCTCGTGGGTGGACTTGCCGGCCAGCGCCGACAGCTCGTCGTTGCCGATGGCGTCGAGATCCTGCAGGCGCCCTTCCGAGAGCGTCGCCATGAACTGCTGGTCCCACTCGGGATTGAGCGGATGCAGCGAGTGCTGGTCTTCGACGAAGGCGTGGGCCGCTTCGATGACGCGGCGGGTACGGGCTTCACGCTCGTGCAGCGGCAGGTTGCGGCCGCTGCCCTTGAGGCGGTCGGCGATGTGTTCGTTAGCGGTGGCCAGTTCCGGCACCGGCGGCTGGTGCGACAGGCCGCCGGAGCCGATCAGCAGCACCCGCTGGTCGAGGCCGCGGGCGAAGCGTCCGACCGCCTCGCCCAGCAGGCGCGCCCGCTGGAAACTCGGCAGCGGCTTGGCGACACCGTTGACGAACACCGGGATCACCGGCTTGCGGTCGATGCCGCCGAGCAGAAACTCCAGCGGCTGGGCGAAGCCGTGATCGACCTGCATGGCGTACGACACTGCTGCATCGACGCCCGACTCCAGCACGCTCCGGGCGCAGGCCTCGGCCAGCGCTTGCGGCACGTCCAGGTTGCCGGCTTGGGTACCGAAGTCGCCGATGGCATGGGCCGCGGTGCCGATGCAGAAGGACGGCATGATGTCGTAGAAAAAGCCGTTGTAATGGTCCGGCGCGAACAGGATCACCAGCTCCGGATCGAAGCGCTCGATGCGCGACCGGGCCGCGGCGATGGTGCCGTCCACCTCGGACAGCACCGCCTGCTCGGGATCGAGTTCACCGATCAACGGCGTATGGGACAGACACTGCACTAGCACGCTCATCTCAGGCTACCTCGCTCAGCTTGACAACGTTGCCGATCGCCACGGGCCTGCGCGCACCGAGCGCCTTGCTCAACCGGTCGCAGACGGCGCCCAGGGTCTGCGGGATCGCCAAAGCCGCGACGAAGCGATCCGGACGCAGAATGGCGATCGAGGCCGGATAGTTGCCGAACCACTCCTTCAGGCGGCCGTCGGCATCGCCGATGCGGATCACGTCCTCCGGCACCTCGCGGCCAACCTCGAGCTGCACCGACGGCAGCACCTGGATGAAGCAGGCGCCCAGCTGTTTCCAGAACGCCACCTGCTCATCACTCAGGCCCCGGGTCGGATGGGTGCCCCAGACGATGACGGCGAAGCGGTTGCCGATCACGTCGTCGAGCAGTACCTTGCGGCCGTCCTCGGTCAGCACCTTCGGCTGGATGAACATCCGGCCCACCGGCGAGCGTTTCAGCGCCGGCTCCGCCGCCACCAGGGCGCCCGCGGTGTATTGCGGCATCGGCTTGAAACGCATCTCGAGGAAGTAGCGCTTGACCGGCGGCAGGTAGTTGAGCAGCCAGGAGATACCGTCGCGCACCGTGCCCATCCAGCGCTTCGGCGGCGCCAGCAAGTGACCGGCCGTCACCGACAGGTCGATCATCGCCCGGGCGTGGTTGCGACGCTCCTGCTCGTAGGTATCCAGCAGCGACGGATCCGCCAGGCCCTTGACCACTATCGCCAGTTTCCAGGCCAGGTTGTTGGCGTCGCGGATGCCGCTGTTGTAGCCCTGCCCCTGCCAGACCGGCATGATGTGGGCGGCGTCGCCGGCCAGCAGGATATTGTCGACGCGGAAGCGGCCGGCCAGACGGGCGTTGTGGGTGTAGACGCGCTGGCGGATCAGCTCGACACGATCGGGGTTCGGCAGCACCTTGGCGAGCAACTTGCGCAGGTTCTCGGGCTTGCTCAGCTCCGCTTCGGTCTCGCCCGGCATCACCATGAACTCGAAGCGGCGGATGCCGTGGGGCAGCGCGGCCGAGACATAGGGACGCACCGGGTCGCAGCACAGGTAGATGTTCGGCGTGCCGAGCGGATCGTTGGCGATGTCGATGACGATCCACTGGTTCGGCGCGGTCTTGCCCTCGAACGGCACCTCCAGCGTGCGGCGCACGAAGCTGTTGCCGCCGTCGCAGGCCACCAGGTAGCGCGCCTGGACCGTCTCGACGGGGCCATCGCCCTTTTGCATATGCAGTACCACGCCGGACTGATCCTGGCTGAAATCCGCGACTTCGCGGGAGAACAGCACCCGGACGTTAGCGAAGCGCTGGAGACCCTCGAACAGGACCCGATCCACCTGCGGCTGGATGAAGGCGTTGCGCCGCGACCAGCCGAACTCATCGGTCTTCGGCTCGATCGAGGCGAAGCAGCGCCCTTTCGGCGTCAGGAAACGCATCCAGTGATTCGGCGTGGTGTGCGGCAGCACCTGGTCGACGAGGCCGACGGACTGCATCACCCGCAGGGATTCATCGTCGATGCCGATGGCGCGGGGGTAGTCGATCAGCTGATCCAGCTTCTCGATCACCAGCACGTCGACGCCGGACTGCCCCAGGTAGTTGGCAATAGTCAGTCCGACGGGACCGGCACCGAGAATCACGACATCGGCGTGGTAGTCGGTGACAAAAGGGTTTGAAAGGGCGGTTGTCATACTCATTTCCTCAGCGGTGTATTGGTGGGCGGCCATACTAGATAGCGGCCCCTGGAACCGTCCAAGAAAACCTGCCCGGGTGTGCACTTGGTGCACAGATTTGTTTATACTGAGATTTAGCTAAAGTTTATGTTGCGAGCATAAACCTGAAGCGGGCACAGGCCAGGTCGTGCGTTGATGTGCCCGGCGGCGGAGGGCGGGCAATGAAGAGCGAGCGTGGCGCCGAATACAAGGCGGTTCGGGGATTGATTCGGGGCCTGGATGTTCTGCAAGTGCTCAACCGCAGCGACGGCGGTGGCGCCTCGATCGCTTGCATCAGCGAGAAGACGGGGCTACATCGCACCACCATCCGCCGACTACTGGAAACCCTGCAGAGCGAAGGCTACGTGCGGCGAAGCGATTCCGACGATAGCTACCGGCTCTGCCTGAAAGTCCGCGAACTCAGCGAGGGCTTCAAGGACGAGCAATGGATTTCACAGGTGGCGGCGCCCCTGCTCGGGGATTTGATGCACAAGGTGTTGTGGCCGACGGACCTCTGCACCCTGGATGTGGACGCGATGGTGATTCGAGAGACCACGCATCGGTTCAGCCGCTTGTCCTTCCATCGCTCGATGGTGGGCCGACGCCTGCCCATGTTGTTCACGGCCACCGGGCGCGCCTATCTCGCAAACTGCGAGGAGCAGGAACAGCAACAGATACTCCGCCTGTTGGCGACCAGGGACGACGCGCAAGCGCGGGTGGCTCGCGACGACCTGTTTGTCGACAACCTGCTGCGGAAAGTGCGTCGCCTGGGCTACGGCTTCAACTACGGCGATTGGGAAGCCGAGCAAAAGATCGGGGCGATTGCGCTGCCGGTGATGTGCGAGCAAAGCGTCATCGCCTGCCTGAATCTCGTTTACATTGCCAAGGCGATGCCCGTCGAGGCCGCGGCCCGGCGCTACTTGCCTGCCATGAAGGAAGTGGTCGCCAAGATCGAACAGGCGCTGATGCCTGATCACTCCCAGGATGCAAGCGAGTAAGGGGAATCCGGGCAGGGCGGATTACATGTGTGTACTCAGTGCACACCCGGGCAGGTTTTCGTTTACGGTTCCATCGGTCGCTATCTACCATGGCCGCACATCATAACCTCGATTGGAGACCGACTCCCGTGGATCCGCGACTGCGCAACCCTTTCAAAGAAGCCTTGCTTGCAGGGCAAACCCAGCTCGGGCTCTGGCTGTCCATGGCCAACCCCTACTGTGCCGAGATTGCCGCCACTGCCGGTTACGATTGGCTGCTGATCGACAGTGAGCACGCGCCCAACGACATCCCTACCATCCTCGCCCAGCTGCAGGCGGTCGCGGCCTACCCGTGCCATCCGGTCGTTCGGCCGGTGAACGACGATCCGGCACTGATCAAGCAGTTGCTCGACCTCGGCGCCCAGACCTTGCTCGTGCCGATGGTGGATACGGCCGATCAGGCCCGCACTATCGCCCGCGCCATGCGCTATCCGCCCAATGGCATTCGCGGCGTCGGCGCCATGATCGCCCGGGCTTCACGCTGGGGGCAGGTTCAGGGCTATGACCACGATGCTGAAGCCGGCCTCTGTCTACTGGTGCAAGTCGAAACCCGCCGAGGGCTGGAAAACCTGGACGAGATTACCCGGGTGGAAGGTGTCGATGGGGTTTTCATCGGGGCCGCGGATTTATCGGCTTCTCTCGGGCACCCGGGGGATGCGGGGCATCCCGAGGTGCGCGCTGCCGTAAGCCGCGGCATCGAACGCATTCGGGAACTCGGCAAGGCGGCTGGCATGCTGGCTACCCATGAGTCCTTCGCTCGCCCCTATATGGAGTGCGGAGCCAACTTTGCCGCCGTGGCCGTGGACACCATGCTGCTCTGCCGGGCCATGGCAGACAACCTGGCCTTGTACCGGGGCGGACACGAAAGACCGCCACCGAGCGGCGCCTACTAGCGAGCCGCTCATGCTTGGACGGACAGGCGGTTGCCGCTCAACCGCCACCTACGCCGCACCTGACCATCGACGGTCACTACCTGCCGGCACATTCCGCGTCGTAAAGGGTAGGGACGGTTTTGTTGTCCGATCCAGCGAGCCACCTATCGGCGGGTTTCCGAAGCTGAACTCACTATTCATCGGGTTGCGGTACAATTTGCTTGTGCATTGGAGAGACGCATGAGCCGCTTACTCGAGCTTGAACTGGATGACGAGGTTTACGCCACCGTACAGCGCCGGGCACGGGCCGCAGGAACGTCACCGGCGCTCTGGGTCCGGCAGTTGCTGGAGAGACAGTGCATCGAGGAATCCGAATCGGCCCACGTCACGCTCGAGCCGCATTTTGGCGCCATTGACATACGCGATACGACACGGGCCGACAACACACGCATCGATGCGGACATCGCGCGGGAATACGCCGATAATCACGAACCGTCCTGATGCTGCTGGATACCTCGGGGTTGCTGTGCCTGCTGAACCGGGCGGAGCCGTTTCATCAGCGGGCGTGTTCCCTGTATCGCACGGCCTCGAAGCGCATCACGCACAATTACGTGCTGGCCGAGTTCGTCGCCCTGGCCAATGCACGCCGATTCCCCCGGCCGACCACCCTCGATTTTCTTGACGACCTATTGAAGAGTCCGGAAATCGAAACTGTCTGGATCGATCGGGTAGTCCACAACGAGGCAATGGCCTTGCTGAGGCAGCGCCAGGACAAGACCTATTCGCTTTGCGACGCGGTGAGCTTCGTGCTCATGCGCCAACGTGCCATCATCGATGCCTTGACCACCGACCATCATTTCGAACAGGAAGGCTTGCGCCGACTATTGGCCTAGCCCGGCCCGCTGCGACTGTCATCCCAAGCAAAACCGGCTAGCATGATCGCTATCGACCACGCACCGAGGACATCATGGCCGTCTATCTGATCGTCGAGGTCGAAGTCACCGATCCGACCGAATATGCCGAGTACATCAAGCTGGTCCCGCCCACCATCGTCGCCTTCGGTAGCCGGTATCTGGTCCGCGGCGGGCACGCCGAACTGCTGGAAGGAGACTATCCGCCCAAACGCATGGTGGTGCTGGAATTCCCGAGCACGGAACGCGCCAGGGCCTGGCTGGAATCGCCCGAATACCGGCCAGTCCACGACATCCGCCACCGCGCCGCCGGCACCCGGATGGTGCTGGTCGAGGGTGTCGGGGCGGAGTGATTACGCTCGGATTCGGATCGATATTCGCCATTTTGTGATCCGCATCACAGCATCCCCCGAATTCAGCTTCTCCGGCTTTCGGAGCCGATGTATAATGAATTGCCGAACCCGATGGGTGAGGCAAGGTGACCAGCAATCCGGCCGTTGTCGGTCGATTGCACCGGCCACGGAGGGATAGCTGGCCGAAGCATGATGTTCTTTGAGGAGTGATTGCCGTGTACGAAGGTACGTTTTCGATGCAACATTGCCGTTGTGTCGGTCTGACCCTTCTCGGTGGCACTGCTTTACTGCTGACCCAGAATGCGCTCGCGTTAACCGACTGCGCGAGTTTACCCGATCATGACCAATTGCAGGCCGCTCTCGACAGTGCTGTAGACACAGAGACCAGCGGCCTGGATTTCGATATGTGGGCAACCATCGTCGACCGCGACGGCGTGGTCTGCGCCGTGGCCTTTTCCG
>CAYMHN010000146.1:0-8055 GCA_964390235.1 uncultured Candidatus Competibacteraceae bacterium | reverse complement strand
TTGCCCGAGGCGGCCGAGGCGCCCGCCAAGTACTACATCCGGGGCCGGCCGGTGAAGATCCTCGCCGAGCGGGTCGAATACCTGGACGAGAACGGCCGGCTGGTCACCGAGAGCCTGCGCGACTATACCCGCAACACCATCCGCCGCCGCTACGCCAGCCTGGATCAGTTCCTGAACCGCTGGAACGGCGCCGAGCGCAAGGCGGCCATCCTCGAGGAACTGGCCGGGGAAGGCTTGCTGCTGGAGCCGTTGCGGGAAGAGCTGGGCCGGGAACTCGACCCGTTCGACCTGATCTGCCACATCGCCTTCGACCGCCCGCCCCTGACCCGCCGCGAGCGCGCCGAGAAGGTCAGGAAGCGCGACCTGTTCACCCGCCACGGCCCGCAGGCCCGCGCGGTGCTCGAAGCCCTGCTCGACAAGTACCGCGACGAGGGCATCGTCGGCGAACTCGACAACGTCCGGCTGCTGCGGGTCGCGCCGTTCAACCGCCTGGGCACCCCGGTCGAGCTGATCGAACGCTTCGGCTCCAAGCAGGCTTTCGAGCAGGCCGTGCAGGAACTGCAAGCGGCGCTTTATCGGGATTCGGCATGAGCGACCAGGAGATCAAGGTGGATGCGTCGCTACGCTCCTTATCCACCCTACGAAACCACCGGTTTCTCGACCAGCGGCCGGAGAGCGCCCGTAGGGGGGATAAGCGCAGCGCATCCACCGTGGGCGGATCGGCCCGGATCGGACGATGACCGTTCGCACCACCGTCAAGACCATCCAGGACATCATGCGCCAGGATGTCGGCGTCGATGGCGATGCCCAGCGCCTGTCGCAGCTGTGCTGGATGTTCTTCCTCAAGATCGTCGACGACCAGGACCGCGAACTCGAACTGCTGCGCGACGGCTACGAATCGCCGGTCCCCGGACCGTTCCAGTGGCGCAGCTGGGCGGCCGATCCGGAGGGGTTGACCGGCGAGGATCTGCTGGATTTCATCAACGAGGAACTGTTCCCCTCGCTCAAGAACCTGCCCGCCGAGGGCGCCGGCGCCAACCGCGCCCGGGTGGTCCAGGGCGTGTTCGAGGATGCCTACAATCGCTACGTCAAGACCGACGCCGACGAGCAGGCGCTGCAAGGCCATCTGCGGGCGGTGGAGAAGAAGCAGCTGCCGCACATGCTGTGCGTGACCAACATGCTGCTGCACGGCATCGAGGACCCGAGCTTCGTGCGCCACGACAACACCCTGGCGCGGCCCTACGTCAGCTACGAGCAGTCCGACCGGGTCGATATCGTGCTGACCAATCCGTCGTTCGGCGGGCGCGAGGAGGATGGCATCGAGAGCAACTTCCCGGCCCATTTCCGCACCCGCGAGACCGCCGACCTGTTCCTGACCCTGATCATCCGTCTGCTCAAGCCCGGCGGTCGGGCGGCGGTGGTACTGCCCGACGGCAGCCTGTTCGGCGAGGGCGTCAAGACCCGGCTCAAGGAGCATCTGCTGGCGGAGTGCAATCTGCACACCATCGTGCGGCTGCCGAACAGCGTGTTCCGCCCCTATGCCAGCATCGGCACCAATCTGCTGTTCTTCGAGAAGGGCACGCCGACCGAAACGGTCTGGTATTACGAGCACCGGGTGCCCGAGGGACAGAAGGCGTACTCGATGACCCGGCCGATCCGCCTGGAGCACCTGCGGAACTGCATAGCCTGGTGGGGCGGCCCCGAGCGCCGGAACCGCCAGACCACCGAACAGGCCTGGTCGGTGAGCCTGGAGGAGATCAGGGCGCGCAATTACAACCTGGACATCAGAAACCCGCACACGGTCGAGGTCGATCACGGCGACCCGGAGGAACTGCTGCGCCAGCTCGACGAGGCCGAACGGCAGGCCGACCAGCTGCGCGACCGGCTGAAGGCGATCCTGGCCGAGGCGCTGCTGCGATGAATCCGCAACGGCTGCTGGAACATTTCGAGCGGATCAGCGAAGCCCCCGACGCGATCCCGCGCCTGCGGCGGTTCATCCTCGATCTGGCGGTGCGGGGGAAGCTGGTGGAGCAGGATTCGGGGGATGAGCCGGCGGAGGAACTGCTCAGGCGGATTACAGATCACAAGGAAAAATCGGGGAAACAAGGAGGTAACAGAAAGCAAGAGCAACAGCTGTCCACCGATCCTGACAATGCGCCTTATCCTATCCCATGCTCCTGGAAGTGGGTTCCCTTCGGTAGATTGATTATTTGCCGAGACGGTGAGCGGATTCCCGTATCCAAGGAAGAACGTGCAAGGCGCGAGAAAATTTACGACTATTACGGTGCATCGGGTGTCATCGACAAGATCGATGGGTTCCTGTTTGACAAGCCCTTGCTGCTCATCGGCGAAGACGGAGCAAATCTCATCAACCGGTCTACACCGATCGCCTTCATCGCTCGCGGAAAATACTGGGTCAATAGCAGAATTATCTGATGAAAAAAATCAATCCTCAACTGAGGAAACATCCCGGGACCCACGGGATCGATCGCTTGAGGCACCCGGCCCGCTCCGGCGCACCGTACTCGCAGCCGACGCCATGCGTTGGTGAAACCCTCAGTCCGGGTCGGCAGCCATGGCCGCGTCGTCGCGTTCGTTTGCGCGCCGATAGGCGGCGCGGTTGCTTACCCGCGACCAGTACTCGGCAAAGCCGGGGCGGTTCTCGATGGATCCGAACCGCAGGCCCCAACCGACATTCGATCCGACGTAGACGTCGGCGGCCGTGAAGCGATCTCCGGCGATGTAATCGGCCACCGCCACCGCTCGCTCCAGGGTGTCCATCACCGCAGCGAAACTGCCATAACCGACCATCCCCTGCTTGTCGGCCGGCGGTGCAAACCCCAGCGTATGATTGGTCACCGCTGCCTCGAGCGGCCCGGCGGCAAAGAACAGCCAGCGATAGTAGCCACCGCGCGCGTGGACGGGAGGTGCCAGACCCGCAGCGGGGAAGGCGTCGGCGAGATAGGCGCAGATCGCGGCACATTCCGTGACGACGGTATCGCCGTGGCGGATGGCCGGAACCTTGCCCATCGGATTGAGCGCCAGATAGTCGGCCGACTTCATCATCGGGCCGAATTCGAGGATCTCGGTGCGATAAGGCACGCCCACCTCTTCGAGCATCCAGCGCACGATCCGTCCGCGCGAAATCGGGTTGGTGTAGAAGACAAGTTCGTCAGCCATTATTGCCGTCCTCCTCCGAGTGTCGGGTTAAAGGGTTCGTGATACCATCCGTAGCAGTCTTGATTGCCGCCTGGCTTGATGTGCTCCTCTGGAGGTAATCCCTGAATCAGGAAGGTAGACCCTGCTCCGGGATGAGGCAAGTACTGGACCCCTGACACCCGGGCATCTCCATGAGGTGTGCGCTTCTAGCACTACCCCGAGCCGGGCGTGTGCGGCGTTCAGAACCAACCGACAGCCAGGGCGATCGCGCCATGTAGGAGGCCCGTCACGGGCCGATGCAGACCCGGCGCCGGGACGAACCCATCGCGCCGAGACGGCGCTCCTACCGGGGCGAATCCGGGGCTTCCCGGCCTCGTGCGCGGTTGTGCGATCGCCCTGGCCTTGACACGCCGACACTGTAGCGCCGGACCGTGTTACGGTAAGCTCTGATGCCTGTGACGCGCGCGCTGGGCGTTGGCAAGCCACCAGCGAGGCGTTCAATTCATTACCGAACGAGGAGGAACGACCAATGGGATTCGCTCTCTCCAGCATGCAGCTGACGAGCGGTGTGTTCGAAACGCGCGGTGGGATTCCCACCAGGCACACGGGCGAAGGGGCGGATGTCTCGCCGCCGCTGGCGTGGTCCGGGGCGCCCGAGAGGACCCGGTCCTTCGCCGTGATCTGCCACGACCCGGACGCGCCGCTGGTGAAATCCGGCACCTACGGCTTCGTGCACTGGGTTCTGTACAACCTGCCCGCATCGACGACAGCCCTCGAGGAGGACACCCGCGCGGGCACTGCGGGCATCAATGACTTCGGCAAGAACGGCTACGGCGGACCGATGCCGCCCGCGGGTCACGGCGCGCATCATTACTTCTTCTGGGTGCTCGCCCTGGACCGGAACCTGGAACTGGAGCCGGGTCTGACCCTGTGGCAGTTCCTGGAGAAGGCCGATCCGCACATCCTCGGCATGAATCGGCTGGTTGGGGTCTACGAGCGGGGCTGAGCGCTCCGGGACCACCCTGCGGCCAATCCCGCAGTTCCACCATGCACTCACCAACAGCGGCGATCCACATCACCAGTTCCAGAGCGTTCCGTCCCGCAACCGCGCCACCGGCAGATAGGCTGGCTGATGATCAATGGTCAACCGTCGAGACGTCCGTGTACGCCGTCTACCCATCCAGGCACCACATGGTCGCAAAGGTGCGGGCGTTTCTCGATTTTCTCGTCGACGAGTTCAACCAAGCCCGATATCCGGGAATGCAGCCCACGGCGCTTGCCGAGGAACTGCGCCCGAAGGAACTGCTGAGGTCGGTCGCCTCGGATGTTGCCGACCCATTGGAATAACCCGCGCCGGGGTATCCGTGATGGCAGACTTTGCCGTCATCCGGGGTCTGTGAGACACTCGACATCGATTAATCGACCCAATTCGAGAACTGAAAAATGAAGCTTGAGGGTTCGTGCCACTGCGGCGCCGTGCGTTTCACCGTCAATTCGGCACATCCGTACCCGTTCAACCTCTGTTATTGTTCGATTTGTCGTAAAACCGCCGGTGGCGGAGGCTACGCAATCAATCTGGGTGCGGATCATTCGACGCTGCGGGTTGCAGGCGAGGAAAACATCTCGGTCTATCAAGCCAGAGTGCCGGATGGAGAAACGGGGATGAGCAAGGAAAGTCCGGCACAGCGACATTTTTGCAGGATCTGTGGTAGCTGCCTCTGGCTCTGGGATCCCAGGTGGTCGGAGTTGGTTCATCCTTTCGCCTCGGCGATTGATACGGATTTACCCGTGCCGCCTGAACGCGCCCATCTCATGGTGGGCTCAAAAGCTTCATGGGTTGAGCTCCAGAAGGGCGAAAACGATAGGATTTTTCATGGCTATCCGGAAGAATCGATTGCGGAATGGCATGAACGTCTCGGTCTGGATTCCGATCGCGCCGGGCAGGTCGAGAAAATGCTGATCCAGCGTCCAGGCATCGGGGGAAAGCAGTTCCGGCCTTGATGCGCCTTCCAGATAGTGCCAGCGCGTGGCTTCCGGCTGCAACAGCCCGCACAACCGTACCTCCGCACCTGCCTGCCCGGGCCGCAAGTCGATCACTTTCCGGGCCGCGCCTGGTACGCGTGCGCCGCTTCGCGGAATTTCTGCACGAACGGTTGCGGAGCTGACAGAGGTGATCGATCGATGACCGAATGGAAACTGTCCGAAGCGTATGTGTTCGACGGGCGCACGGTGCGTTACGGCGTGCGCGGCGACGGCCCGCCCGTGGTGCTGGTTCACGGCACCCCCTGGTCGTCGTTCAACCTGCGCCATCTCATCGAGGCCTTGGCCGAAGACGGCACCGTGTACTACTACGACCTGCTCGGCTACGGCCGGTCGGACAAGATGCCCGGCGATGTCTCGCTCGGCGTCCAGAACCGGGTGCTGGACAGGCTTCTGGATCACTGGCGGCTCGAACGGCCGGCTATCATCGGCCATGACTTCGGCGGTGCGACCCTGCTGCGAACCCACCTGCTCGATGCCCGTGATTTCGACCGGATCGTGCTCATCGATCCGGTGGCGCTCTCTCCCTGGGGATCGCCCTTCTTCCGCCACGTCCGGGCACATGAGGCCGCGTTTGCGGGGGCTCCGGACTATATCCACGAGGCGATCGTTCGTGCCTACGTCAAGACGGCCGCATTCAGGTCCATGGACGATGCCACGCTGGATGAGACCGTCGCGCCGTGGACGCAGGACGGCGGCAAGGCGGCGTTCTACCGGCAGATTGCCCAGGCCGATTCCGTCTACACCGACGAGGTGCAACCGCGTTACGCGCAGATAGCGAGGCCGGTGCTGATCCTGTGGGGACGCGAGGATAGCTGGATTCCCCTGGAACGGGGCGAGGCACTGCACACCATGATCCCGGGTTCCCTGTTCCGGGTGATTCCGGATGCCGGACACCTGGTGATCGAAGAGCAACCCGGGCGGCTCATCGAGGCGATCCGCCCGTTTCTAACGAATGAGCGACACTGATCCAGCCCGCGTAGGATGCGATGACGCAGGAATCGCATCGGTCGCGAATGATGCGGTTCGTTCCTCACCGGCATCCTACCGCCCCCACCGGGCCGAGGTATGAAATATGCCGGTTCGCAATGAAGCCGAAACGGACCACGCGGCGGTCCACGCGCTGAACGTCGCCGCGTTCGGTAGCCCGGCCGAGGCCGAGTTGGTCGATGCCCTGCGCCAGCAGGTGCGACCTCTGATCTCGCTGGTCGCCGAGGAGAACGGGGTCGTGGTCGGGCATATCCTGTTCTCGCCGCTGGTTCTACCCGGCCATCCCGAACTCAGGCTCATGGGTCTGGCACCGATGGCGGTGGCGCCGGAGCGGCAGCGCCGCGGGATCGGCTCGGCCCTGGTGCGCGCCGGACTGGAACAGTGCCGGCGGCTCGGCTGCGGTGCCGTGATCGTGCTGGGGCATCCCGGGTATTACCCGCGCTTCGGCTTCACCCCCGCGGCCCGCTTCGGCATCGCCTGCGAATACCAGGCGCCGGCGGAGGCGTTCATGCTGATCGAGCTGGAACCCGGTCATCTGCGTGGTGCGCGCGGTACGGTGCGCTACCCCGCGGCGTTCGCAAGCGTGTGAGGTGAACGCGGTGACTTGCCACACCCGCCCCCCGAAGCTATGCTGAAAAGCAAATTCCACAATCATTTCCCGCCGTTGCGAGCGTAACGCGCCCCGCCCCATCCACGGATGCCCGACCAGACATGAGCGATACTCCGGACGACGACAGCACCCTCTACCCCCGCGACCGGCAGGCCACCATCCGGTTGCTGGCCATGCCGGCCGACACCAATCCCTCCGGGCATATCTTCGGCGGTTGGATCATGTCCCAGATGGACATCGCCGGCGGGGTGGTGGCTCACGAGCGGGCGGTCGGCCGGGTGGCGACCGTGGCGGTCACCTCGATGGAATTCCACAAGCCGGTATTCGTCGGCGATCTGATCAGTTGCTTCGCCGAGGTGGTCAAGGTCGGCACCAGCTCGATCACGGTCAAGATCAAGGTGTTCGCCGAACGGGGCCGGCACGGACAGTGCGTGAAGGTCACCGAGGCGGTGATCGTCTACGTGGCGCTGACCGAGCAGGGTCTGCCCCGTACCGTCGATTCCGCAGCCGACTGAAGGCACTGACCGTTGACAGGATCCGGGTCTTGCCTTGGCAAGATAAATGTGCGTCAAGACGCCTCTTACATACGCTACAATTGGCGCCCCAATCGAACGCTGTCTGGAGCCCATGGCCCAATACATTTACACCATGAACCGCGTCGGCAAGATCGTGCCGCCGAAGCGGGAGGTTCTCAAGGATATCTCGCTGTCATTCTTTCCCGGCGCCAAGATCGGCGTGCTCGGCCTCAACGGTTCCGGCAAGTCCACCCTGCTGCGGATCATGGCCGGGGTCGATACCGACATCATCGGTGAGGCCCGCCCCCAACCCGGCATCAAGGTCGGTTATCTGCCCCAGGAGCCGCAGCTCAATCCCGCCAAGAACGTGCGCGGCAATGTCGAGGAAGCCGCGCAGCCGATCAAGGACGCGCTGGCGCGGCTGGATGCGATCTACGCCGCCTACGCCGACCCGGACGCCGATTTCGACCAGTTGGCCGCCGAACAGGGCGAGCTGGAAGCCTATTTGCAGACCACCGACGGCCACGACCTGGACCGGCAGCTGGAAATCGCCGCCGATGCCCTGCGCCTGCCGCCCTGGGAGGCCGAAGTGGCCACCCTGTCCGGCGGCGAGAAGCGCCGGGTGGCGCTGTGCCGGCTGTTGCTATCCAAACCCGACATGCTGCTGCTGGACGAACCCACCAACCACCTGGACGCCGAGTCGGTGGCCTGGCTGGAGCGGTTTCTGCACGACTACCCCGG
>CAYMHN010000145.1:0-8086 GCA_964390235.1 uncultured Candidatus Competibacteraceae bacterium | reverse complement strand
ATTCCGGTGATCGCCCGGATTCTCGGCTATGACACCACGACCGTCATCGCCGTGGCAGCCATCATCACGTTCTTTCCGTCGTTCGTGTTCCTGTCGGCCGGGTTGCATGCCCTGCCGGCCGGCAGTGACGATCTGTTCCGGGTGCTGGGCGCCTCGCGCCTGAAGCGGTTGTTGCACCTGGCGCTGCCAGCAGCGATGCCCAATCTGGCCATCGCGCTGCGACTGGCGGCGGCCCAGGCGATCCTGGCCGCGATGGTGGCGGAGTTTCTGATGGGTACCGCCGGACTCGGCTATCTGTTCAGCGTGACCCTGTCCGAGTTCCACACCGAGCGTGCCTTCGGTGCCAGCCTGGTGGCGACCGCGATTTCGCTGATGTCGTTCCTGCTGGCGACCCGCTTCGAGCACCGGGTCAAGGCACGTTTTTCCTGATCATGGCACTGGAATCCGTGGTTCTGGCCCTGCTGCTGGCCGGCCTGGCCGGCCTGATGCGCGGGGTCACCGGTTTCGGCGGCGCCATGGTGCTGGCGGCCCCGCTGGCGGTTCTGGTGGGACCGACGCAGGCGGTGCTGACCGCCGTGTTGCTGGAGGCCTTCGCCGCCGGTCACATGGTGCCCGATGCCTTGCGCACCGGCACGGTCAGGCTGCTCATGCCGATCTGGCTGGCGGCCTGTCTTACGGTGCCAATCGGCAGTTATCTGCTGATTACCATGGACCCGGACCTGATGCGCCGAGGGATCGCCATCGTCGTCGTAATTTTCGGGTTCGTGATGCTGAAAGGGTTTCGCTATCATGGCTCCCCGCGCTTGCCGACCTCGCTCGCGGTCGGTGCGGCCAGCGGGGTGCTGGCGGGGGCGACCAGTCTGGGCGGGCCGCCGGTGATCCTGTATCTGTTGTCCGGACCGCAGCCGATTGCAGTAACCCGGGCCAACCTGACGCTGACCATCATGCTGGTGTCGATCGCGACGGTACTGGCCCTTTGGGCAGGGGGAGTGATGGATCTGTCCAGCATCGGGTTTGCGTTGCTGTTGGCGCCGTTGTTTTTTCTCGGCGTATGGTGTGGTAGTCGGGTGTTTCGCTTTCTCGACGAGCGCCGGTTCCGGCAAACCGCCTTATTGGTGCTGGTCTCCGTGTCGGCCGTCGTGTTGGTAATTTAGGCGATTTACGGAAATAGCAGGGCGATCGCGCCGGGACGGCGCTCCAGCAAATAGGGTCAGGTCTTTCATTGTGCATTCCGCGAAAGCCTGTTCCGGGCGATTCGGCTCACCATCGAATAGTGCAGTCCGAAGTACGCCCCGATCTCGCTTAGCGTGTAGCCGCCCGTGGCATAGGCGGTGCGGATCGCCGCGTCGCGATCCCGAGTTTGACGCTCGATCGCCCGCAGGCTCGGTACCGGTCGCGCGCGGCGTGGCACCTCCGGGCTCGTGCGGCGGTTGGCGGCCAGCTCCACCATCCGCTCGACGAATGCCGCGTCGCCCGGAATGGACTGGCGTTCGATGGCTGCGGTCGGGTCCGGGGCGGCAACGCCTTCGGCGACGAAGCGCGCATAGGCTCGCCGAGCCTGGAGCGGCTCGGCATGGAACAGCGCCAGCGTCTCGGACACCGCCAGCCACTCCGGTGCGTCTACTTTGCCCATGAGCGCCGCAAAGCTGCTCCAGGGCCAGTCGTTGGCCGCGGCCACCACACCGGCCCGCACCGGATTCAACACCACATAGCGCGACAGTTCGAGCAGATAGCTGTCCTTGTCCACCAGGATCGCTTGGTAGCGACCCTGTAGCACATGGCCCACCCGCCCGTGGCGACGGTTGAAGGCCTGCGTATAGACTCCGTTGACCTCGCGCATGGCTCGCGACAGCGTGGGCTTGAGCGTCTCCACCAGCAGGTGGTAGTGGTTGTCCATCAGGCACCAGGCCCACAGCCGCCAGTCGAAGCGCTTCGCCACGCGGCCAAGATTCTCGAGAAACGCCCGCCGGTCCTCGTCATTCAGGAAGATCGCCGCGCGCGCGTTGCCTCGTGCCATCACGTGGTACAGGGCACCTTCGAACTCGATGCGCAGCGGGCGAGCCATGGAAGCGATTTAGCCGTAAGCCGAATGGAATGCAAAATGAAAGACCTGACCCCTGCGCTTGGAGCCGTTGGTGGCCGCCCGGTGATCGACCGTGCGAGGGGTTCGCCATGAGCTGATATCGAGCCACTCACCCGGCGGCTGTGACCGGCAGCCCCGTAGGGGGCTGGGCTGGCGCGCGCCCGGCGGTTGGTTTTTGCCGAAAAAGGGTGCAAAATCAGACCGAATCGAACGCCACAAGGACTGCCGACCATGGCCGACGAGGACCTCGCCGGTGATCTCGACACACCGCCTTGCGCCATCTCCACCGCGCCACCGCCGATCCGAGCAATACTTTCCCCTATAGAGTACGTCGGTGCCAACCCGAGGGGCGGCCTGGTCCAACGACATTTATCCGTCATGCTGCGCACGCCGGATAAATGCTTATAAGTTATGCGCCATGGAGACCTGATCAGTGGGGATGACGCCGGAGCAATTCCTCGAATCGTTCGTTGAGTGGAATCTCGCGGACTGCTTAGACCAACCGGGCGACATCCGGCGAGGGTTCAACGCTGCTGGATCCGCCTCCCATCTGGCGGACCACTATTTCTTTCATGCCAAGCGCCATCAGCCAGATCTCGTAGCACAGTTTCACGCGCTAGGAGAGTTCGTGGAGCACGTATCCCTGAATACTGCCGGTGCGTTTAGAGACGTGCGGAGTGTGTCCAATGTCTACAAGCATCTGTACACGGACAAGGGCCATCTTTCTCAGTACTCCTCCGTCAACTCATGCGGCTCTATCGAGTGCCTGGAGCTAGGGGACGATGAAGAGATTCAGGCGCTCCAAGAAGACTACGTACGCGGTGATGATCAGGAAGATCGATTGCGTGTGATCGTTAAGCGGAAAGACGGATCACAGTTCGAGCTCCTTCCGGCACTAGAGTCCGTCGTCACGTATTTCAGAGAGTTAGTCTATGCGTCGGCATAACCAGAGCTTCCAGCCGACGTATTCGCCTTCGCTTCGCTGCGGCAAACACGCGGCTGAAGCTCGGCGTTATACATGTCGTTGATCGGCGAGATACAACAGAAGTTTGAAGGTGAGCAGTTCGAATTCTCAAAGCATGCTGTTGACCAAAGCATCATTCGCTGTATCAGTGTCCAAGAAGTTCGAGAGGCCATCGCTGCTGCGGAACTAATCGAAGATTATCTCGATGATAAATACGGTCCTAGTTGTTTGCTCTTTGGAAGGACGAAAGCAGGTAGGCCGTTGCATATCCAATGCAGCTACCCAATGAGGTCGGTGATTAAGATCATCACGTTATATGAGCCAGATTCGGCGCGTTGGATTGATTTCAAAACACGGAGATCATGATCAATGAATTCGAGAGAAGAGAAATTGGTTAATTGCCGAGTGACGTATACGCTAGCGCACGAAGGAAGGTTTTACATTGTAGAGAATGTACCGGCGCGAGTTGACGAAGAAACCGGCGAGCAGTTTTTCTCGCCCGCTACCGTGGAACGGTTACAGAAAGCGATTCTCGGGCAAGAAAAGCCGAAACGAGTAGTTGAAACGCCTGTGTACGAATACTCCGAGTAGCAGCAATGGTAGTCGGCTAACACAGCGCTCCACCGGAGACCGCTAAAGCGACCCCGGTGAGCTTGGTCGTTCGGCGACAAGAACGCAAGCGTGTCGCTGCGGTGACGGGGATCTCAGCGAAATGCCGAGAGCACGGGTAGGATGCCGGTGAGGCACGAACCGCATCGATCGCATCACTCGCCAACGTTCATCGTCTCATCCGGCGAGCACGCCCATCCCTCCGGGTAGATGCCGCGACGCACATATCGGTGAAAGCTCGAATACGGCCAGGACGTAGGGTGTTGCTCCCGCCAAGGGAAATGAGCGGGAAGATTTTTCCAGAAAATCGCCTAAGCAACCGGGCTTGAGTTATCGGTTGCTGCGACCTGTTCCACGCCAGCCGAAGTTTCGATGTTGAGCAGCACCTCTCTCAGCTGTTCGAGCAGAACCGCAGTCGCCATCGGCAGCGGACGTTCGGAGGAGGTGCATAGTGTCAGCCGGGCTTTAGCGATGTTCCGGTCCTGCAAGGGCTTGAACACCAGCTCTCCATGTTCCAGTTCACGGGCAACATCAAGCCGATTGAGGAAGGCCACACCCAACCCGGCCCGAGCCAGCGACTTGAGCGCCAGTATCCGGTTGCAGGTAGCCAGGGTGGTGAGTTCGATTTCCGATAGCGCCAGCGTCCGCTCCAACGTCGAACCCGGAAGCATCTCGCCGCCAGGTAGTATCGCCGGGTAGTGACGACAGTCCCTGAGTCGGACCGCATCCTTGTCGGCCAGTGGATGCGAAGGGGCTACCACGGCACCGAATCGGAGATCCGTCTGCTGGACGATGCGGATCTTGCGGGTAGCTGGCGGGTTCATGCAGATGCCGATGTCGGCATCGCCGCCGGCGACCTGTTCCAGAATGGGATCGGTCATGCCAGTCGTCACTGCAAAGCGGATCCTGGAAAAGCGCGTGCTGAAACCACGCAGTACCGTCGGCAGCACCTGATCGGTCAGGGACTCGATGGTGGCGATACGGATTTCGGCGCAACCGGTGCCCTTGATTTCGCCCAGGTATTCCAGCAATTGGCGCTCGTCGCGCTGCCACTGGCGGATTCTGTACAACAGCAACTCACCTGCTGCGGACAGTCGCAACCCGCGAGGCAAGCGCTCGAACAACGGCACGCCGAGTTCATCCTCCAGCTTGAGAATCTGCCGATTGATGGCCGATGCGGCCACATGCAGCCGTTCCTCAGCCTTGCGTAGCGAGCCTTGTCGCGCGACTTCCTCGAAATAGCGCAGCGCGGGTAGCAGCAAATGTATCGTCATCGTCACCTGGCGGAACACTGTAACTGTTGCCGATTCGGCAACAAAATAAGCGAAATATTATTATGGACTGGAACGAAAGGAAAGGCTTAGGGTATCCGAAACAAGGCAGCAAAAGGCAAGAGACGATGGTAAGGACCGGGAGGTGCGAATCAGTGGCGGGCGCAGAACTCGATCCATCCATGTTCGACAGGAACAGGCTGCTGCTGGTGCCGGAAGAGGTATTGTTACCGGGTGGCTGCATGAAGGGAAAGGCGGTTCTGATCGCCGACGGCAGATTTGTCGAGATCGGCGATGCCGCCACCATTATCCATGAGCAGCCGCACCTGACGCCTGTCGAACTGCCGGGCAAGTTGCTGATGCCGGGCTTCGTCGATGCCCATCACCACTTGACCCAGTCGATCGGCAAGTCCCTGGTCTTTGGCGAGCCATCGGAGATCTTCAAACGGATCTGGGTACCACTTGAAGCCAGCCTCGATGCGGAACACCTCCATCTCTCCGCCAAACTCGCGGCACTGGAGGCGCTGCGAGGCGGCTTCACGACCGTAGTGGATGCGGGCTGCCGCGCGGCAGCGGAGATCGACGGTATTGCCCGGGCTGCCGAAGAAACCGGTCTGCGCTGTATTCTGGGCCTGATCTGCAACAATCTGGGCGGCGCCGCATCGATCGCCGACGATCGCACGATTCGGCGCAACGCCGAACAACACCTTGCCAGATGGCAAGGGGATCGGCTGATCAAGCCTTCGCTGGCGGTTTCCATACCCGAACTGGCCAGTGATGAAATGCTGCGCGAAGTCGCGACCCTGTGCCGGGAAGCCGAGGCCATTTTCCAGACCCACGTCAATGAACATCTGGCGGCGGTCGAGCGCTCCCTGGTAGCGCGCCGGCAACGCCCCCTGGAACATCTGCACGCAGTAGGTGCGCTGGGGCCGCAGACCCTGATAGCGCATGCCACGCTGGTTACCCCTGCGGAGTTGAATCTGCTCCGCGATACCGGAACGGCGGTCGCTTATAACCCGGTGGCCAGTGCCTGGAAAGGAAATGCGATAACCCCCGCATTGCAGATGTCGGCCCTGGGAATCCGTTTCGGCCTCGGAACCGATGGCACGCGCAGCGATGCTTTCAGACTGCTGGATGCGGCAGAGACCGCTCAGCGGTTCGGGTTCGGTCTCGCCACTGGCGACTCTTCCTGTGGAGGTGGTTGGCTGTGGCTCGAGCATGCGACCGGCGCGGGGGCCGAGGCGGTCGGTCTCGGCGATCTGATCGGGGTGATCGCTCCTGGTATGGCCGCGGATTTCCTGCTCGTGGATCTGGATGTGCCGGAAATGACACCCTCCTGGGACCGCCTGTGGGAACTGGTGCGCTACGGTAATCGCGACCAGATCGTGGCCGTTTTTACCAACGGTCGGCTCCGGCTCTGGCAGGGCTGGCCGGTGGAGTGGGATGGGCGGGCACTGCTGCGGCACATTCGGGAAGTGGCCGATGCGGTAGTAAATCGCGCTTCCATCCATCGGGTGCATCCCGTTGCGGATAAGCACCGGGCGATGGTCAGGAAACGGGATATCGTCATGCGACAGGACGCCAGGTGGATGGAAGGAAGCGCATGATTCTTCGGGAAATATGTTCAAGCTAGCGATGAGAGGTGAAAATCATGTTCAGTCGTCGGATCATTCTGGGTGTTTCCGCTGCCGCCTTGATCGGCAGTGTCATTCCCGGCCAGGGTTTCCTGCTTAGTGAAGCACATGCCGAAACCAAACCCTTGCGGGTCGCCAAGACCTGGATTCCGAATATCGAATACGCCGGCTTGTGGATCGCGCTGGAGCGAGGCTGGTTCGAGGAGGAAGGACTCGATGTCCAATACATCCCGGGCGGGCCGAACGCGACCCCGCCCGAGGTGGTCGTGGCTTCCGGTAATGCCGAGATCGGCTACGCGAACTGGATGCCGTTCCTGGATGCCGTCGCGCGCGGTAACGATTTCGTGATGCTGGCGGCCACCTTTCCGGTCTCGCCACTGGGTATCCTGTCGCTGCCGGGCCGACCGATTCTCGAACCGCAGGACCTGGTCGGCGCGCGCATCCTGGCCCAGAGGGCACAGGAACGTACGGTCGTCGACGCCACGTTCGCCCTGAATGGCCTGTCCGGAGGCTGGGAGTCCGTCCCGACCGGCTTCTCGCCGGAGCCGCTGCTGGCCGGTGACGGGGACGGTTACACCGCCTTCGTGACCAATCAGGTGATCACCCTGGAGCTCATGGGTCTTCAACGCGACCGGGATTTCCACTTCGTCAGTTTCGATGAACTCGGATTCACCTCGTCGAACGGTGTGCTGTTCACGACCCGCGACTATCTGGAACGGGAACGAGCAACGGTGGTGGCCTTCCTGCGCGGACTGACCCGCGGTTGGCAGGAGAACGAGCAGGATCCGTCGGTGGCGGTTGAACTGGTTGTATCCAACTACGGAGCCGACCTCGGCCTCGATCCGAACCAGCAGCTCCGGCAGAACGAAACCCAGATCCAGTTGATGCGCCAGCGGCCCGATCAGCCCTTGCTGATGCTGGACCGCGACATCATGCAGGGCCCCATGTACGAGGCGGCGCGGGCATCCGGACGGAACGATCTGCCCGAGATCGATCGACTCGCCGATTTCTCCATCATGCAGGAAGTGCATGAAAGCCTGTTAACTGGCAGTTGAGGTAGCGATCATGAGCGCCGTACATCAAGAACAGCAGCCCCCCGCCATCGGACTCGAGGAGGTCGGTAAACGCTTTCCCGGCACCGGCCGTGAAAGCGGAGTCCTGGCCCTGGACGGGGTGACCCTGGAGCTGAACGAGGGGGAGTTCGTCGCCCTGATCGGTCCGTCCGGTTGTGGCAAGAGCACCGTCCTGCGGCTGGTCGCCGGACTGGATCAGCCGAGCACCGGTAGGGTATTGGTCAACGGCCGAGCGCCCGGGGAGCTGGTCCGCCAGCATGCACTCGGCGTGGCGTTCCAGGACCATGCGTTGCTGCCCTGGCTCACGGTGCACCAGAATATCGCGCTGCCATATCGCCTGTCGGACCGGTCGGTGGACCACCAGCGTATCCGGATGCTGATCGAACTGGTCCGTCTGGACGGCTTCGAGCACAGCCGACCGAAGCAATTGTCCGGCGGTATGCGCCAGCGTG
>CAYMHN010000144.1:0-8088 GCA_964390235.1 uncultured Candidatus Competibacteraceae bacterium | reverse complement strand
GTGGCCAGGCCCAGCGCGCAGGGGCAGGCGATCACCAGCACGGCCACCGCCGCCAGAATGGCGAGCACCGGGACAGCCGCGTCCGGGTTCACCCAGGGCAGGAAGCCCGCGCCCCAGTCCAGGATCGGCCGCAGCGTCTCCGGCACCAGAAGCCAGGCGATCAGGCTGCCCAAGGCGATCAGGATCACCAGCGGCACGAAACGGCCGGTCATGCGGTCGGCGAATTCCTGGATCGGCACGCGGGAACCCTGGGCCTGCTCCACCAGCCGGATCACCTGGGCGAGGAAGGTGTCGCCGCCCACTCGCGTCGCCTTCACGCGCAGCCGTCCCTCCTTGTTGATGGTCGCGCCGATTACGCTGTCTCCCGCGCTCTTGTACACGGGGATGGACTCGCCGGTGGCGATGGACTCGTCCAGGTGGCTCTCGCCTTCCACCACTTCGCCATCGGTCGGGATCTTGTCGCCCGGCCGGACGATCATGATATCGCCCGGCTGCAGTTCCTTGACCGGAACCTCGATTTCTTCGCCATCGCGCTCCACCCGGGCGGTCTTGGCGCCCAGGGTCAGCAGTCGCCGGATGGCCTGCGAGGCGCGACCCTTGGCCTTGGCTTCGAGATAACGGCCGAGCAGGTGGAAGGTCATGATGGTGGCGGCCATCTCGATGAACGAGGTCATCGGATAGACGAAACCCGCCAGTCCGATCAGGTAGGGCGGCAGGCTGCCCATGGAAATGAGCACGTCCATGTTGGCATTGCGGTTGGTGAGCGAGCGCCACGACGCCTTGTGAGTGGCCGCACCCCCGTAGAGGAACACCACCGGGAAGGCCAGTATCGCGATGATCGCCAGGTAGCCCGGTATCGGCTGCCAGAACATGTGCGGCATCATCAGGAACATGATCAGCGTGGTCGGGATGGCCGCGATCCACAGCCGTTTCCAGGCCTGATCCAGATAGGCTTCCTCGATCTCGGCGTCCGCGTCGGCATCGTCCTCGCCCTGTACACGCACCGCCGCCACGTCGTAGCCGGCACCTTCCACCGCCCGGCGCAGGGCATCGGCATCGGGACCGTCCGTGCCGACGGTCACCGTGACATGGTGGCTGGCGATGCTGGTTTCGATCCGGTCGATGCCGTCGAACCGCTCCAGCGTGCTGCGGATGATGCCGGCGCAGTGGTCCGAGCCCATGCCCGGAACGGTCAATCGAAGTTCGTTGTTGCTCATGGTTTCACCTGAGTTGGGTACTCGCTGAAGAGACCCTGGACCTTGACATCATTAGAATGTCAAGCGACCCGATGGGCGCTAAGCGCCCGTTAAGGAGTCAGGCGAACCTGGGAGGGCGAAACGGCGCGGAGCGGTAACTGCGGGGATGAACGGCGGCCAGCGCCGAGAAATCGGTGATGGCCGACCTGCCGTCGAACTGGACGTGTTCGGTGATCGGCACGCAGGCGCTGCAGGCGGCGGCACAGACCGAGAAACACGGGGTCCGGGGAGGGGTGTCATGATCGAAGCAGCACTCGCCCGATGCCTCCGCGCTGGAGGTTGTGGTGACTACCGTGTCGGGATCTCCAGGCGCATGGGCATGGGCATGGCCGAAATGATGCAAGCCCGCAAAGGCGACGCTCAGGGCCAATACCACGAACAGCCAGCGTTTCAGCAACGCGGCCGGGTATCGATCAATGGGCCT
The DNA here is from genome assembly GCA_964390235.1 of uncultured Candidatus Competibacteraceae bacterium. Taxonomy (GTDB): domain Bacteria; phylum Pseudomonadota; class Gammaproteobacteria; order Competibacterales; family Competibacteraceae; genus CAYMHN01. The sequence goes on along the minus strand of CAYMHN010000144.1, from coordinate 6,408 downwards.
TGAGAGCATGGACGGGTTCGGCTGCCACGGAATACGGTTCGAATCGGATTTTCATATTACACCGATTCGATACCGCTTGACTTGATCTCGATCAATTACCAGCTATCTCATTTTCCCGACCCTGGCTACCCCGACCCGGGCTGCCGGCGCCGCCCCATGACGAAACGGGACATACCTGCCCGGACAACCGTGGCAAGGTGACCCGCGTCAGCGCGTGCGCTGCACGATGCCCATCATCTTGTAGACCAGCAGCGCGGCGGCGAAATCGTAGGCGTGAAACCCCGGAATCGGCGCGAACTCCATGACATCGAAGCCGACGATGCGCCGCTGCCGGCAGACCGATTCGAACAGACCCAGGGTCTGGTACCAGCCGAGCCCGCCCGGTACCGGCGTGCCGGTGGACGGAAACACCGAGGGGTCCAGGCCGTCGATGTCCAGGGTGAAGAACACATTGCGCGGAAAGTCCTCCGGCAGGGTGATGGCGTTGACCTGGCCGGGCACCAGGTCCTCGGCATCCTGGAATCGCACCCCGTAGTCCCGCCGCGCCTGCATCTCCTCCTCGCAATAGGCGCGGATGCCCAGCTGATACAGCGGTATGCCCAGATTCACGCAGCGGCGCATGACCGAGGCGTGGCTGAGCGGATCGCCCTCGTAGCGATCGCGCAGATCGGCGTGGGCGTCGATCTGCACGATACTCAGGTCGGTGACCCCGGCATCCAGCAGGCCCTTGATCACTCCGAAGGTCACCGTATGCTCGCCACCGATCGCCACCGGCAGCTTGCCAGCTTCGGCGATCCTGCGCGTGGCGGCGGCGATGTGTTCGATGACGGTATCGCCGTCGGCCTCGCAGTTCACGGGCTCGCAGGTGTGGATGCCCGGTTCGCTGGGATTGCTGTGTCCGTCCCAGGTCTCCAGCTGCCAGGAGGCCTTGAGGATGGCCGATGGCCCGTTCCGAGTGCCGCCGCCGTAGGACACGGTGCGCTCCATCGGCACCGGCAGCACATGGAACAGGGCCTGGTCGGGATCGGCCTGCTCGATCTCCGAGCCGAGAAAGACGGGATAGTCACTGCTGAATGCATCGGTCACGATAAACGCCTCTTGAAATCCTCGTAACCGAACTCGCGGATCACGCGCAGTTCGTCGGTCTCGCTGTTCCACACCGCGATGCTCGGCAGATTGATGCCGTTGAAGGTGGTGGTCTTGACCATGGTGTAATGCGCCATATCGTCGAAGATCAGCCGGTCGCCCACCGCCAGTGGTGCCGCGAAACTGTAGTCGCCGATCACGTCGCCGGCCAGGCAGGTCATGCCGCCCAGGCGGTAGGTATGCGCCAGCACACCCGGTTCCTCGGCCCCCAACACGGCTGGCCGATAGGGCATTTCCAGCACATCCGGCAGGTGGCAGGTGGCCGAGGTATCGAGTATCGCCAGCGGCATCCCGTTCCAGGTGAGGTCCAACACCTCGGCGATCAGCACGCCGCTGTGGATGGCGATGGTCTCGCCGGGTTCGAGATAGACCTGCACCCGGTACTTGTCCGCGAACGCGCGGATGCGCTCGATCAGCGCCTCCACTTCGTAGCCGGGCGCGCTGATGTGGTGACCGCCGCCGAAATTGACCCAGTCCAGCTCCGGAAGCAGATGGCCGATCTTCCGCTCGATCACGCCCAGGGTGCGATCCAGCGGTCCGAAGTTCTGCTCGCACAGGGTGTGGAAATGCAGACCGTCGACCGGCTTCAGCCAAGCCGGATCGAGCCGGCTCAGCGGAATGCCCAGCCGCGAACCGGGCGCGCAGGGGTCGTACAGCGGCACCGTACCCTCGGAATGCTCGGGATTGATGCGCAGGCCGAAACGCAGATGCGGACGCTGCTTCCGCTCCGCCACCAACCGCCCCTCGAACCGCTGCCACTGGGAATGGGAATTCAGCACCACATGATCGGCCAGCGGCAGCACCCGGTCCAGATCGCGCTCGCTGAAGGCCGCGCTGTAGACGTGGACCTCGCCGCCGTATTCCTCGCGCCCCAGCCGCGCCTCGTGGTAGCCGCTGGCGCAGGTACCGTCGAGATAGCGTGCGATCAGTGGCGCCAGATGCCACATGGAGAAGGCCTTGAGCGCCGCCAGCACCCGGGCACCGCTTTCCTGCCGCACCCGGTGCAGCACCCGCAGATTGCGTTCGATGGCGACTTCGTCAACCACGAAACAGGGTGATGGCACCCGGTGCGGGTCGAAGCGCTCGAAGGAAGCGCTGTTCATCCGTCCAGCGCGAAGTCGGGGTTCTCGACCACGGTCCAGGGCAGACCGTAGCGGTTCATGTCGGCCATGAAGGGGTCGGGGTCGAACTGCTCCACGTTCCACACCCCCGGCTTCCGCCAAGGCCCTTCCAGCAGCAGCTTGGCACCGATCATGGCGGGCACGCCGGTGGTGTAGGAAATTGCCTGCGACCCCACTTCGGCGTAGCAGGCCTGATGATCGCAGATGTTGTAGATGTAGACCGATTTCTCCTGACCGTCCTTGACGCCGCGTACCAGGCAGCCGATGCAGGTCTTGCCCCTGGTGCGCGGACCGAGGCTCGCGGGGTCGGGCAGCAGTGCCTTGAGAAACTGGATCGGCACGATCTTGTGGCCTTGGAAGTCGATCGGCTCGATGCTGGTCATGCCCACGTTCCTCAGCACCTCCAGGTGCTTGAGGTAGTTCGCCGAGAAGCTCATCCAGAACCGGGCCTTGCGCAGGCTCGGGAAATGCTTGGTCAGCGACTCCAGTTCCTCGTGGTACATGCGGTAGATGTCGAAGCTGCCGACGTTCTCCGGGCAGGTGAAGCGCCGCTGCTCCGACATCGGCGGAGTGGTGACGAAGGCGCCATTCTCCCAGTGCCGGCATTCGGCGGACACCTCGCGGATGTTGATCTCCGGATTGAAGTTGGTCGCGAAGGGATAGCCGTGATCGCCGCCGTTGACGTCGATGATGTCGAGATAGTGGATCTCGTCGAAATAGTGCTTGGCGAGATAGGCGGTGAAGACATTGGTGGCGCCCGGATCGAAGCCCGAGCCCAGCACCGCCGTCAGCCCCGCTTGCTGGAACCGATCGTGGTAGGCCCACTGCCAGTGGTACTCGAATTTGGCGGTGTCCTCGGGCTCGTAGTTGGCGGTGTCCAGGTAATGCACCCCGGTTTCCAGGCAGGCATCCATGATCGCCAGATCCTGGTAAGGGAGCGCCACGTTGATGACCAGTTCGGGCCGTTCGGCGCGCAGCAGCGCCGCCAGTTCCGGCACCTTGCCGGCATCGACCGCGGCCGTGCGGATCGGCCGGTCCAGCTGGGCGGCGATTTTCTTGCACTTGTCCTCGGTGCGACTGGCCAGCACGATCTCGCTGAATACTTCGGGCAGCTGGGCACACTTGTGGGTGACCACGCCCCCCACACCACCGGCACCGATGATCATGACTTTCGACATGGGACTCTCCGTGACTCAGGTTTCGAAATAGGTATAGCCCCGCAGGCTGGCCGCGAAGGCTTCCAGAATCTTCTGGCGGGTGGCAGCGGTAATCACGCCCTGGCGGACGGCCTGCTCGGCGCGATGGCGCAACTGCTCCAGCAGCCGACCGGGATCGTACTCCACGTAGCTCAGCACATCGGCGATGCTGTCGCCATGCAACTCCTTGACGAAATCGAAGCTGCCGTCGGCATTGATGCGAATGCTGACCACATTGGTGTCGCCGAACAGATTGTGCAGATCCCCCAGGGTTTCCTGGTAGGCACCCACCAGAAACACGCCCAGATAATAGTCCTGCCCCTCTTGCAGCGCATGTACCGGCAGGGTCTTGCTCCCCCCCAGGAAATGATCGATCTTGCCGTCGCAGTCGCAGGTCAGATCGGCAAAGATGGCGTATCGCCCGGGTTGCTCGTCCAGCCGGTGGATGGGCATGACCGGAAAGGTCTGGTCGATCGCCCAGGTATCGGGCAGCGACTGGAACACGCTGAAGTTGCCGTAGTAGATGTCGGCGATGTCGTCCTGCAGGGCTTCCAGCTCCTCGGGCACCCGCTCCAGCTCGGGTAGTAGCGCGACGATGCGCTGGGCGATGGCCAGGAACAGGTTATCCGCCAGGGCCCGCTGGCGCAGGCTGAAATGTCCCCAGCGATGCTGCTCGCGAATCTCGTCGCGGTAGTACAGCGCGCTGTTGTAGACCTTTTGCACATTGTCCCGGTGCAGTTGCCGGCGCAGGTCGAACAGCCGCAACAGCGGATCGGGGCAGTCGTCGGGTGGCGCTGCGGGCAGCGGTCCCGGTTCGAAATGGGTCACGTCGAGGATGTTGAACAACAGGATCGAGGAATAGGCCACCGTGGCGCGGCCGGATTCCGACAGCAGCACCGGATGCGGAATGTCCAGCGGGTCGAGGATTTCCGTCACCGCCTCGATCACGTCCGCGCAGTACTCCTCCAGGCTGTAGTTCTTGCTGTGGGTGTCGTTGGCATTGGCGCCTTCGTAGTCCACGGCCAGCCCGCCGCCCAGATCGAGATGCCCCAGGGGCGCGCCCTCGGCCACCAGATCGACGTAGTAGCGCACCGCTTCCAGCACCCCGTTGCGGATATTGCGGATGTTGGGAATCTGCGAACCCTGATGAAAGTGCAGCAGCTGCAGGCTGTCCAGCATCTCCTCGGCCCTGAGCTGGTCGACCACTTCGATCAGCTGACCGGCGGACAGGCCGAACAGGCTGCGATCGCCGCTGTCCTCGCTCCAGTGGCCGTCGACTTCCGCGGAGAGCTTGACCCGCACGCCGATCAGGGGCTGCACCTCCAAGGCCTTGCCGCGCTGGATAATCAGCCGTAGTTCCGGCAGGGTCTCCACCACGAAAAAGCACTTGATCCCCAGCCGCCGGGCGTGCAGACCCAGGTCGATGAATTCCTCGTCCTTGTAGCCGTTGCAGATGAGGTAGCTGTCGTTGTCGAACAGGCTCGCTAGGGCGATCACCAGTTCGGCCTTGCTGCCGGCTTCCAGCCCATGGTGGTAGCGGGCGCCGAACTTGGCGATCTCCTCCACCACCTGGCATTGCTGATTGACCTTGATCGGATACACGCCCCGGTAGTGATTGCGGTAGCCGGCATTCTCGATGGCGGTGGCAAAGGATTCGTTGAGCAGGCTGATCCGATGATCGAGCAGGTTTTCGACGCGCAGCATGACCGGCATGTCGAGATCGCGCTCGCGCATGCCGGCGACCACGTCCATCAGCGAGACGCGCACCGGATCGGGCTGTCCGGGGGCGATGATTTCCAGTTCGCCCCGCGCGGACACATCGAAGTAGCCGGCGCTCCAGTCCGCCACGCCGTATAGCTGCGCGGCGTCCTCGCCGGCCCAGGAACGAGATTCTGCTTTCATCTGCTCATCACCAATGCACCGACCAGTGGCCGCCCTCTTTCAGGATGATGGGGTTGGCGCGTATTGCACAGGGCGCGTATTGTACCGTATGTATCGCGTTCCAGGGTCTGGCTGGTGTCAGCCGTCCCGGAACGCCCCAGGGTAATGGGCATGAATATCGGTATCCTTGGTCAACAAGGAGTCCTTACTCGGGCAGCCTGAAGCCGAAAGCGGTCCACCCATCGGGCATCCCGATCACCAGCTGCCAGTAGCCGGACATGGGCAGGGTAGCGCGTGCCTCGAAGCGCCCGTTGGGTAATGGCTGGACGGGTGGCGTCAGGGCTTGCATCTCGTGCTCGGGCATGTTCAGGCTGAGCATGGGTATCGCGCCGGAGCCACCGGATCCCGGATCCACCAGGATCCGCACGACGCCTGCCTCGACGAGTGCGATCTCACCCGCTACGCGGATGCTGCCGAGTTCGCCGCTGAAGGTGATGGCTTCGGTTGCGCTGAGCTCTGGTGCGCGTTCCCGCGCCAGGAACGGAATGCTGGCGAGCGCGCCGACCACGGCCACCAGCACCAGTATCAGGACGATCGGCAGGATGGGGAGGCGCCGTCTGTCGCTTGTCACCTCGGTCATGGCGAATTACCGATCGGGATCATTGCCGAGGTCAAGGTGTGCGTGATCATCGATGGGCTCCTCGTTAGGTAAAACGGTGCGGACCGGTCTGGATCAATCCGACCTCTCATCGCCGCAAGCGTTTCCGTCGGGTCGGATCGGGCACCGGTATCGCCGCCAGCAGTTCGCGGGTGTACGGGTGCCGTGGATCGCCGAACAGCTCGGCGGTGGCGCCATATTCGACGATGTGACCTTCGCGCATCACGGCGACCGTGTCGCTAACATGGCGCACCACCGCCAGGTCGTGGCTGATGAACAGATAGGCCAGCCCCAGTTTCTGCTGCAAGTCCAGGAACAGGGGCTGGCCTATCTGTTCATCAGCCACGACCTGGCGAGATCGGAAGAGCGTCGTGTAGGGAAGGTAGCACACGTCTGAACTCCAGTC
>CAYMHN010000143.1:1855-8127 GCA_964390235.1 uncultured Candidatus Competibacteraceae bacterium | reverse complement strand
CTGCGGGTCAGTGACAGAATCCCGGCCTTGGCGGCGGCGGCATGGGCGCAGCCCGGCCAGCCACGGGTGGTGCGGGTCATGGTGATATTGATGATGCGCCCGCCGAAGCCGGATTCGCAGAGTAGGGGATAGGCGGCCTTGCAGCAGTGAAACGTGCCGTTGAGGTCGATGTCGATGACGCTTTTCCAGGCGTTCGACGATAATTCGGCGGTGGGGCAGACGAAATTGCCGGCTGCATTGTTGATCAGGATATCCAGCGCGCCATGGGCCTCGGCCACTTCGGCCAGGGCCTGTTCCACCGCTGCGTAGTCGCGCACGTCCAGCACCATGGCCCGCGCCTTGCCCTTGGCCTGCTTGATCTGCTTGACCGCCTGGTCCAACCGGTCCTGGTTGCGACTGGCCAGGACCACTTGGGCGCCATGCGCGGCGAATTGACTGGCTATGGCGAATCCGATGCCGGTCGCGCCGCCGGTGATGAAGGCTACCCGCTCGGCGAGAGGATGTTGGGCGCCGGATTTGGCCATGCTCGGGGTTTCCTCGCGATGCTGATGAAAGGGGGTGATCGGTGCCGACCGTGGAGTTGGCGGCAGTTTACCCTGTGTGGGAGCCGAATGCGATGGCCAGGGGGGCTGCCCGGATCGAACCGGGGATTACCGGAGGGACGGGCTGATTTGCTATCATTGTGTTATTACACTACCCGGACAACACCAGGAGGCTTTTGTGGATCAAGCTACCCGAACCGAACTGGAAGCGGCCGCTTTCCGGCGACTGGTCGAACACCTGCGCGTTCACCCCGAGGTGCAGAATATCGATCTGATGAATCTGGCCGGATTCTGCCGCAACTGCCTGTCGAAGTGGTACCGGGCCGCGGCCGAGGAGCGCGGCCTGGCGCTGGATTACGAGCAGGCCCGGGAGATCATCTACGGCATGCCCTACGCGGACTGGAAAGCCGAATATCAGCGGGAAGCCACTCCCGAACAGCAGGCGGCCTACGAGCAGGCCCACCGCAACGCCAATCATTGACCAACCGGAGAGTCCCCGCGTGTCCGCCCAGTCCACTCAACTGATCGATCGTTTCGGTCGTCATGTCAACTACGTCCGCATCTCGGTCACCGATCGCTGCGATTTCCGCTGTGTTTATTGCATGGCCGAGGACATGACCTTTCTGCCGCGCGCCCGGGTGTTGACGCTGGAGGAACTCGGCCAGGTCGGCCAGGCCTTTGTCGAGCTCGGGGTGAGCAAGATCCGCATCACCGGGGGTGAACCCTTGGTCAGACGCAATGTACTGAAACTGTTCCGCGAATTGGGGCAGCTGGATGGACTGCGCGAGCTGGTCTTGACCACCAATGGTTCGCAATTGCCGCGTTATGCGCAAGAGCTGCGGTCCGCCGGGGTGAGGCGGATCAACATCAGCCTGGACAGCCTCCGACCGGAGCGCTTCCGGCGCATTACCCGCAGCGGCGAGCTGGCTCAGGTGATGGCCGGCATCGACGCCGCGCAAGCGGCCGGTTTCGAGCGCATCAAGCTGAATACCGTCATCCTCAAGCACCGCAACGACGACGAGATCGTGGATCTGGTGCGCTTCGCCATCGATCGCGGTATCGATATCAGTTTCATCGAGGAGATGCCGCTGGGTGTGATCGGGGACCATGACCGAGCCGAGGTTTATTACTCCAGCGACCGGATCCGCGAGGATCTCGAACAGCACTTCGAACTGATTCCGACCACCGAGAACACCGGTGGTCCCTCCCGCTACTTTCGGATTCCGGGTATCAACAGTCGGGTCGGTTTCATCTCGCCGCACAGCCACAATTTCTGTGCTACCTGCAATCGGGTGCGGGTCACGGTCGAGGGGCGGTTGCTGTTATGCCTGGGCCAGGAACATTCGGTCGATCTGCGCCAGGTGCTGCGCGCCCATCCGGGCGATGGGGAGCGGCTCAAGCGTACCATCGTCGAGGCCATGGCGATCAAGCCCAAGGGACATGACTTCGATCTGCGGGCCAAACCGGTGATTTTCCGGCACATGAATACCACCGGGGGCTGAGTCGGCGTCAATGGACGATCGGGCCCTGCTGCGCTACAGTCGGCAGATCCTGCTGCCGCAGGTGGATATCGGCGGCCAGGAGCGCCTGGCGGCGAGTCACGCCCTGATCATCGGCCTTGGTGGTCTGGGCTCGCCGGTGTCCATGTATCTGGCCGCCGCCGGCGTGGGGCGGCTGACCCTGGCCGATGCCGATACGGTCGATCTGTCCAATCTGCAACGCCAGATCGTGCATGCCAGCGACTCGCTGGGGCAACCCAAGGTGGCCTCGGCCAGCACCAGACTGACGGCACTTAATCCCCTGGTCGAGGTCAAGCTTATCGAGCGGCGGCTGGATGGCGAGGAGCTGGATGCCGCCGTGCGGGCCGCCGATGTGGTACTCGATTGCACCGACAATCTGCCCACCCGGCTGGCGATCAACGCCGCCTGTCTGCGCATGCGGCGGCCGCTGATCTCGGGCGCGGCGATCCGCTGGGAAGGCCAGCTGCTGGTGGTGCGTCCCGATCGGCCGCGGGCCGCCTGCTATCGTTGTCTCTACCGCAGTGATCAAATGCCGACCGAGCGCTGCGCCGAGGTCGGTGTACTGGCCCCGCTGCTGGGTGTGATCGGCAGCCTGCAAGCGGTGGAAACCCTCAAGCTGCTGGTCGGCGTGGGTGAGGTCGAGGCCGGCCGCTTGCTGCTGTTCGATGCGCTGCGCCTGGAGTGGCAGGCGGTGCTGATTCCCAAGAATCCGGCCTGTCCGGCCTGCGGCAAGCAGGAGTAGTCGGTAACCCGTTTCCGGAGGTGGTTCACATGCAATGGTGGTGTCGGGCCGTACTGGCCCCGGCGTTACTTTGGGTCGGTAGTGTCCAGATGGCCCAGTCACAAGATACGCTGCGGGTCGGCGTGCTCCAGTTCGGCACCGTCAACTGGACACTGAGGGTGATCGAAGAGCATGGTTTTGCCGAGCGGCACGGGGTTACCCTGGAGGTCGTGCCGCTGGCCAATAGCACCGCGACCACGGTCGCCCTGCAGGGTGGCGCGGTGGATCTGATCATGTCCGACTGGATCTGGGTCACCCGGCAGCGTGCCGAGGGACGCAACTACACGTTCTCGCCCTATTCGCTGACCGTCGGTGCGGTGATGGTGAGACCGGATGCCGGCATCGCCTCCGTGGCCGATCTGTTCGGCAAACGCCTGGGCGTGGCGGGTGGACCGGTGGACAAGAGCTGGTTGCTGCTGCGTGCCTATACCCGCAAGACCCTGGGCCGCGATCTGGCCGAAACCCTGCGACCCAATTTCGCCGCGCCGCCGCTGCTGAACGAGCTGATCAGGAAGAACGATCTGGATGCCGTGCTGAACTTCTGGCACTACAATGCTCGCTTGCAGGCGGCGGGCATGACCGAGCTGATCCGCGTCGAGCAACTCCTGCCGGCGCTCGGGGTGGACATCGCCGTGCCCTTGCTGGGCTGGGTCTTCGATGAGTCCTGGGCCGAGGCGAACCGAGACCTGCTCGGTCGGTTTCTCGATGCCAGCCGCGCAGCCCAGCAGCTGATGAATACCTCGAACGAGATCTGGACCGGGCTGCTGCGTCCCTTGACCCTGGCCGGGGACGAGGCGACGCTGCAGGCCTTGCGCGACGGGTTCCGCACCGGCGTGCCGGAGCGCTTCGGTCAGGCCGAGATCGACGCATCCATGCAGGTGTTCGCCATTCTGGCCGAACTGGGGGGGCGCCAACTGGTCGGGTCCAGCACCCGACTGGCGCCGGGTACATTCTGGTCCGGCTACACGTTCTGACCGGTCTGAATGGCCGCAATACCAGCTCATACAGCCTGGGGTCTGCGCACCCTGTCGTTCCTGGGCTTGCTGCTGCTCTGGCAGCTGGCGGCGCAGCTCTACCAGAATCCGTTGCTGCCCGGACCCTGGCTGGTAGTGCAACGCATCGCCGAGGAAGTCGCGGAAGGCGCGCTGCTGGACCATCTGGGAATCACCCTGCTGCGGGTGGCGCTGAGCTTCATGGCGGCCATGCTGATCGGGACGATCATCGGCATCATCATGGGGCGCTGGCGCCATGTCGATCTGCTGCTGGACTCCTGGCTGGTGATCGGCTTGAATATCCCCGCCCTGGTGACCATCATCCTGTGCTATCTGTGGATCGGTCTGACCGACCTGGCGGCCATCGTCGCCGTGGCCATCAACAAGATACCCACGGTGATCGTGATGGTCCGCGAGGGCGCCCGGGCGGTGGATCGCGACCTGTTGCAGGTTGCTCACGCTTTCCGTCTGTCGCGGCGACGGACGTTCTTCAAGGTCTATCTGCCGCAGCTCTACCCTTATCTGATGGCCGGTGCCCGCAACGGTCTGTCGCTGATCTGGAAGATCGTCCTGGTCGTGGAACTGTTGGGCCGCAGCGATGGCATCGGCTTCCAGCTCGGCATCTTCTTCCAGTTCTTCGACATTACCGGCATCCTGGCCTACACCCTGGTATTCGCCACCGTGGTGCTGCTGGTCGAGGCGTTCGGCATGCGGCCGCTGGAGCGGCGTCTGAATGTCTGGCGGGCCTGATCGTGCTGGAGATCGAAATTCGCGAGAAGCGGTTTCCCGCCCGGCCTCCAGGCACCGACTGCATTGCGCTGCGCGACCTGCGCTTCCACGTCGCCTCCGGCGAGTTCGTCTGTCTGGTGGGACCGTCCGGTTGTGGCAAGAGCACCCTGTTGAATATCATCAATGGTCTGGACCGGGCGGTGCAAGGCAGGGTACGACTGAACGGCGAGGTCATCACCGGGGGCATAGGCACCATGTTCCAGAATCCGCGCCTGATGCCCTGGCTGAGTGCGCTGGACAATGTGAGACTGGTCATGGAGAACACGGCGGCCGCGACGCGGCGGTCGCGCGAGCTGTTGGTCGCCGTGGGGCTGGCCGAATTCGCGAATGCCTATCCCGGGCAGCTGTCCGGTGGCATGCAGCGCCGGGTGGCGTTGGCCCGCGCCTTCGCCATCCAGCCGCGCCTGCTGCTGCTCGACGAACCCTTCGTGTCGCTCGATGCACCGGTTGCCAATCGTCTGCGCAACCTGCTGCTGGAGCGTTGGCGGCAGCATGCCGGCATCGTGTTGTTCGTCACCCACGATCTGCGCGAGGCACTGATGCTGGCCGATCGGGTGCTGTTTTTGTCCGCCGGTCCTGGCCGGGTGGTGCTGGACTACCGGGTGCCGCTGACCCGTGAGCAGCGCGCAGGGGAGCGGACTCTCGAAAGTCTGCATGAGGAACTGCTCACCACCCATCCCGATCTGCTGGCCGGTCTGATGACCGATACCGAAGCCAGCCCCGAAATGAGGAATGCCCGATGAGTTATCTGACCCGGTTGCCCATCTGGCCGACCCTGAATGCGCACCGTGACCAGATCGCCGCGAGTCATCTGCGCCAACTGTTCGCGGCCGACCCGGACCGGTTCAGCCGCTTTTCGCGCCGGCTCGACGGGCTGCTGGTGGATTTTTCCAAGCAGCGGATTACCGCCGAGACCTTCGAACTGTTGCTGGAACTGGCCCGCCAGGCCGGTGTGCCCGCCGCCATCGAGGCCATGTTCGACGGTGCCGAGCTGAATCACACCGAGCATCGCCCGGTGCTGCATGTGGCGCTGCGCAATCGTGACAACCGGCCGATCCTGGTCGATAATCGGGACGTGATGCCGGAGGTCAACCAGGTTCTGGAGCAGGTCCGCCTGTTTGCCGAGAAGATCCGCAGCGGCTCCTGGACCGGCTACACGGGCCAGACGATCCGTTCCGTGGTCAATATCGGTATCGGTGGCTCCGACCTCGGCCCCAAGCTGGTCTGCGAGGCGCTCAAACCTTACGCCGATCCCATGCTGAGCATGCATTTCATGTCCAGCGTGGACGGCGCTCATACCCGGCAGATCCTCAGCCAGTGCGACCCGGAGACCACGCTGTTCATCATCGCCTCCAAGACTTTCACCACCCAGGAAAGCATGACCAATGCCGCCACCGCGCGCGACTGGCTGCTGGCGGCACTGGGTCAGGAGGCGGCCGTCGCCAAGCATTTCGTGGCGGTGTCGACCAATCGTCGTGCGGTGCAGGCCTTCGGTATCGATATCGGCAATATGTTCGGATTCTGGGATTGGGTGGGTGGCCGCTACTCACTGTGGTCGGCGATCGGACTGCCGATCGCGATCTATCTGGGGCACGAACGGTTCAGTCAACTGCTGGCCGGCGCCCATGCCATGGACGAGCACTTTCGC